>NZ_JCBCUZ010000013.1:0-122090 GCF_059862735.1 Pseudomonas sp. MF06569
GGGTGTCAGTCAGACCGCGTTGCCAGCCTCGCAGGCAAGCCAGCTCCCACGGGTTTTGTAGCGCTCACTGAATTCGATGCTTGCAGAGCCATGGTGTGGGAGCGGGCTTGCTCGCGATGGCATCGCCGCGGGGTGTCAGTCAGACCGCGTTGCCAGCCTCGCAGGCAAGCCAGCTCCCACGGGTTTTGTAGCGCTCACTGAATTCGATGCTTGCAGAGCCATGGTGTGGGAGCGGGCTTGCTCGCGATGGCATCGCCACGGAGTGTCAGTCAGACCGCGTTGCCAGCCTCGCAGGCAAGCCAATCTCCCACGGGTTTTGTGTTGCCCCCTCAGGCAGGTATAAAAGTGTACGGTCACTTTTGGTGCGTTCTGTTACTTATTATTACGCACTCCCTTGTCTAAACTCCCCAGTCCCCTGCCTCTGCCCTTGAGCTGCCCCATGCCTGCCGCGCGTCGTTTTCCGCTACAACTGATCGGTGCTTTTTTTGCCTTGTACGTGATTTGGGGCTCGACCTACCTGGCCATTCGCATCGGCATTGAGTCCTGGCCTCCCTTGATGATGGCCGGGGTGCGGTTTCTGATAGCGGGCAGTTTGATGTACGCCTTCATGCGCTGGCGGGGCGCGCCTGCACCGACAGGGGTGCAATGGCGTTCGGCTGCCATGATCGGCTTTCTGCTGCTGGCCTGCGGCAATGGTGGCGTGACCCTGGCAGAGCACTCGGGGGTAGCGTCTGGCGTCGCCGCGCTGGCCGTGGCCACCGTGCCGTTGTTTACCTTGCTGTTCGGCTACTTCTGGGGCGCACGCAACACTCGCCTGGAATGGGCGGGTATCGCCCTGGGGCTGGTGGGCATCGGCATGCTCAACCTGGGCTCCAACCTGCAAGCCAGCCCGATGGGCGCGGCAATGGTGATTTTTGCCGCCGCTGCCTGGGCGTTTGGTTCGGTCTGGAGCCGGCACCTGCCGCTGCCCCCCGGGCCAATGGCCAGCGCCGCTGAAATGCTCACCGCAGGTGCGGTACTGCTGGTGGGCAGCCTGGTCAGCGGCGAGCGCATGACCCAAATGCCGACGGCCGCAGGCTGGGGCGCCTTGCTGTATCTGGTGTTCTTTGGCTCGATCATCGCCTTCAGCGCTTATATGTACCTGCTCAAAAACGTGCGCCCGGCCGCAGCCACCAGCTACGCCTACGTCAACCCGGCCGTGGCAGTGATGCTGGGGATCGCCTTTGCGGGTGAGACCATTGGTTTTGAAGAGTGCCTGGCCATGGCCGTGATCATCAGCGCCGTGGTGTTGATCGGGTTGCCGCAGTGGCGCAAGCAGAAACCCGTGTGAATTAGGGTAAACTGCGCGCCATTGCAACGTATGCACCCCTGCGCAGACCTTTTTCGACGGTATCCCCATGACATTCGCCACCCTTGGCCTGATCGAACCCCTGCTGCGCGCCCTTGAGACGCTCGGCTACAAGACCCCAACCCCGGTTCAGGCCCAAGCGATCCCCGCAGTACTGGCTGGCCGCGACCTGATGGCTGCAGCCCAGACCGGCACCGGCAAAACCGGCGGTTTCGCCCTGCCGTTGTTGCAGTCGCTGACGATGGAAGGCCCGAAAGTCGCCAGCAACTCGGTGCGTGCACTGGTGCTGGTGCCGACCCGTGAACTGGCCGAACAGGTACACGAGAGCATTCGCCAGTACGCCGAGCACCTGCCGTTGAGCACCTACGCGGTGTACGGTGGCGTCAGCATCAACCCGCAAATGATGAAAATGCGTAAAGGCGTTGATGTACTGGTTGCCACCCCTGGCCGTCTGCTGGACCTGTATCGCCAGAAGGCGATCAAGTTCAACCAGCTGCAAACCCTGATTCTCGACGAAGCGGATCGCATGCTCGATCTGGGCTTCAGTGAAGAGCTGCGCGACATCTACCGCGCCTTGCCAAAAAAGCGCCAGACCCTGCTGTTTTCGGCCACCTTTTCTGACGCGATTCGCCTGTTGGCCGAGCAGATGCTCGACAACCCGCTGAGCATCGAAGTCAGCCCGCGTAACGTGGCGGCCAGCAGCGTCAAGCAATGGGTTATCCCGGTCGACAAAAAGCGCAAGGCAGAGCTGTTTTTGCACTTGCTGCGCACCCAGCACTGGAAGCAGGTACTGGTGTTCGCTAAAACCCGCAACGGTGTGGATGAACTGGTGGGCAAGCTGCAAGCGTTGGGAATCAACGCTGACGGCATCCACGGCGACAAGCCGCAGGCCACGCGTCAACGGGCGCTGGACCGCTTCAAGGCCAGCGAAGTGCAAATCCTGGTGGCCACCGATGTCGCCGCACGCGGTCTGGACATCGAAGATCTGCCGCTGGTAGTCAACTTCGACTTGCCAATCGTGGCCGAAGACTACATTCACCGCATTGGTCGTACCGGTCGCGCCGGGCAGAAGGGCGAAGCCATTTCGCTGGTCTGTGCTGACGAAGTGAACATGCTGTCGGCGATCGAGATGCTGACCCGCCAGACCTTGAAGCGCCACGAAGAGCAAGACTTCGAGCCGGAGCACCGTGTGCCCGAGACGGATGCTTCGGGTCAGGTGGTCAAAAAGCCGAAGAAGCCGAAAAAGCCGAAAACCTCGGGCGGTGGCGGCAAGCGCAACCTGGGCAAATGGGTGGACAGCGGCGAAGCAGCACCGGCCGAGCCATCGGTCAAGCCTGTGCGTAAAGTGCCTGTGTTCAACACCGGCCCGCGCAAGCGCAAGCCTTAAGCACTCTGAACCTGTGGGAGCGGGCTTGCTCGCGATGCAGGCAACGCGGTCTGGCTGAGCCACCGTGTTGACGCCATCGCGAGCAAGCCCGCTCCCACCGTTTGATTAGCGTTGTGCTTTCAGCCAGCTTAAAACCCCCAACCCTGCGGCACGGCCACTGGCAAAACAGCCTGTGAGCAAGTAGCCGCCGGTGGGGGCTTCCCAATCAAGCATTTCGCCCGCACAGAACACCCCCGGCAATGCCTTGAGCATCAGGTTTTCATCCACAGCCTCAAACTTCACCCCACCGGCGCTGCTGATGGCTTCGTCCAGCGGGCGGGCCTTGATCAGTTTCAGGGGCAATGCCTTGATGGCCTTGGCCAATAGCGCCGGGTCGTTGAAGTGCTCCGCTGGCGCTAACTCGCGCAACAACGCGGCTTTCACGCCATCGAGCCCCAACTGGCTGTGCAAGTGCTTGCTCATCGAGCGCGAGCCACGGGGCTTGGCCAGTGTGGCCTGGATTTTATCCACAGGCTTGTTGGGCAACAGATCGATCAGGATCGTGGCTTCACCTCGTTGATTGATCGCCTCGCGAATCGGCGCCGACCAGGCGTAAATCAAACTCCCTTCAATCCCGCTGGCGGTGACCACGCACTCGCCCAGGCGCGGCGGGCTGTGCTCCAGGGCAATGGCGATGTTTTTCAGCGGGGCACCGGCAAACTTGCTGCGCAGCACCTCGCTCCAGCCAGCCACATCAAACCCGCAATTGCTCGGCTGCAACGGCGCCAGTTCAACACCGCGCTCGGCCAGTAATGGCATCCAGGCACCGTCCGATCCCAGTCTGGCCCAACTGCCGCCGCCCAGCGCCAGCAGCACCGCGTCCGGCTTCACGTGCTTCTCGCCTTCAGGGCTGTGGATCCGCAATGGGCCATCGGCGTCCCAGCCCAGCCAGCGATGGCGAGTGTGGATAACGACGCCGGAGTCGCGCAGGCGCTTGAGCCAGGCGCGCAGCAGCGGCGCGGCTTTCATATCGGTGGGGAACACCCTGCCTGAGCTGCCGACAAAAGTCTCGATGCCCAGTTCATGAATCCATTGGCACAAGGCATCGGCATTGAAGGCGCGCAGCAGCGGTGCCATCTGCGGTGCACGTTCGGCGTAGCGCGACAGGAACGCCGGGTAGGCTTCGGAGTGGGTGATATTCATCCCGCCCACCCCGGCCAGCAAGAACTTGCGGCCCACCGACGGCATGCCGTCGTACAGATCAACTCGCACGCCAGCCTGGCTCAACACTTCGGCAGCCATCAAACCGGCCGGTCCACCGCCAATAATGGCGACGTGATGGGGAAGGGAGGCAGTGGAATCAGTCATGGCAGGGCTGCAAATCGGCGAAATAGGCCGGGCATTCTACCTTAGGGGTGGGCAGATCACCCGTAGCAGCTGCCGAAGGCTGCGTCCGGCTGCGCAGCAGTCGTAAAATCATTGTTCGCGTAGAGTCAGATACAAAGCATGCTCAGGTTTTACGACCGCTTCGCACTCGAACGCAGCCTTCGTTCCTCGGCAGCTGCTACGGGGCTGCTCAAAGTTGTACGAAAAACATACAGCCCTCTGAAAGCCATGTCCCCCGTGACCTGCAGGTGTTTCCACTCAGGTTATCCACAGGCAGTTCCACAGGCATTGTGGGTAAAAAATCACACCCTAATGACAACCCGATGACAGCCAGACCTTTTGCGCACGGTGATGCAGAATGCCGTGCCGCCGGGCCAGCGCCTTGCGGTCCTTGCTGTAACCACCGCCAATCACGCCCACCACCGGAATATCGCGGCCCAGACAGTGGCGCATCACGCTCTCGTCACGGGCGCCAACCCCTTCATCGGTCAGCTTCAAATAACCCAGGGCATCGTCTTTGTGCACATCCACGCCAGCGTCGTAGAGCACCAGGTCCGGCTGATAAAGAGGCAGCAGGTAATTGAGCGCCTCGTCGACCACTTGCAAGTAGTCGGCATCACCCATCCCCATCGGCAGGCCGATATCCCAGTCACTTTGGGCCTTGCGCGCCGGAAAGTTCTTTTCGCAGTGTAGGGAAACGGTAATGGCGTCCGGGGTATGTTCAAGGATCCGCGCAGTGCCATCGCCCTGATGCACGTCACAGTCAAAAATCAGCACCCGGTTGACCCGGCCGCTTTCCAGCATATAGCGGCTGATAATGGCCAGATCATTGAAGATGCAAAAGCCTGCCGGGTGATCGTAGTGGGCGTGATGGGTACCGCCCGCCAAATGGCAGGCAAGCCCGTGCTCCAGCGCCTTCTCGGCGGCCAGCAGTGAGCCGCCTACTGCACGAATGGTGCGTCGCGCCAGCGCCTCGCTCCAGGGCAAACCCAGGCGGCGCTGATCTTCGCGGGCCAGTTCGCCCGCCATATAGCGCTCGATATAGTCGCGGTCATGGGCCAGCGCAAGGATATCCACAGGGCACAGCTCGGGCCGAAGCAGGGCCGCATCGCTGGTCAGCCCGGACTCCACAAGGTGATCGCGCAACAGGCGGAATTTATCCATAGGGAATCGATGATCCGTCGGGAACTGCGGGCTGTAGTCATCGTGGTAAATCAGCGGTACAGGCATAGGGATTTTCGCGTCGTAACGAGCGCTGGATATTAACAGCGCTGTACACTGCCGACATATGTAAAGCCCGGTAACAAATCGGAGAGAACCGATGGAGCAAATCAAAGAGCTCGAGAGTGCCCGTTTGCACTTGCGCCCCTGGCGAGACACAGACTTGCCCGAGTTCGCTGCCATGTGTGCTGACCCCCAGGTGATGCGCTATTTTCCGGCGCCCTTGAGCCGCCTCGAAAGCGCAGCGCTGATTGGGCGGATTCGCGGCCACTTTGCCGAATACGGCTACGGGTTGTGGGCGCTGGAGCGCAAGGACACGGGTGCCTTTATCGGTTTTACCGGGCTGATGAATGTCTCTTTTGACGCCTCGTTCGCCCCGGCCGTCGAAATCGGCTGGCGCCTGGCGCCCGAGCATTGGGGCCTGGGCTACGCCAGTGAGGCGGCATGGGCGGCATTGCGCTGTGCCTTCGATCGATTGGCGCTGGATCAGGTGGTGTCGTTTACCAGCCAGGTGAACCTGGCCTCCCAGAAAGTCATGCAGGCCATTGGCATGCAGCACGATCCCGGCGCTGACTTTGAACATCCACGGCTGCTTGAAGGTGACGTGTTAAAGCCCCACGTGCTGTACCGCATTTCGCGGGCGCAGTGGTTGCAAACCCTGCACGGTTAAGCAGGTGCAGTAGAGCGGCGAAAGCCGAAATTTTTGACCGACGTAACGAAGATTGCGACGGTATTGCTCTGTGTGAGGAGAATCTGAATGAGCCAAGTGTTGGATGATCTGGTCAATTTGCTGACCCTGGAACCGATCGAAGAGAACCTCTTTCGCGGCAGCAGCCAGGACTTGGGATTTCGCCAGCTGTTCGGTGGTCAGGTACTCGGTCAATCACTGTCAGCCATGAGCCAGACGGTTGAAGACGCCCGCCATGTGCACTCGATGCATGGCTATTTTTTGCGCCCGGGCGATGCAAGCTTGCCGGTGGTGTATCAGGTTGACCGGGTGCGTGACGGCGGTAGCTTCAGTACGCGCCGGGTGACCGCCATTCAAAAGGGCCAGCCGATCTTTACCAGCAGCGCTTCGTTTCAATACGACGAGGGCGGTTTTGAACATCAGATCCCTATGCCTGATGTTGTAGGACCTGAGAACCTGCCTTCGGAGCTCGACATGATTCGCCAGCGCGCGGATCTGATTCCTGAGTCGATGCGTGAAAAACTGCTGTGCGCCAAGCCCATCGAGTTTCGTCCGGTGGTGGGCGAAGACCCGTTCAACCCCAAGGTCAGCGACCCGATCAAGTACGTGTGGTTTCGCGCCGACGGCACATTGCCCGACACGCCTGCGCTGCATAAATACCTGCTGGCCTACGCCTCGGACTTTGGCTTGCTGACCACCTCCTTGCTGCCCCACGGCAAAGGCGTGTGGCAAAAGGATATGCAGGTCGCCAGTCTTGATCACGCGCTGTGGTTTCACGCTGACCTGCGCGCCGATGACTGGTTGCTCTATGCAATGGACAGCCCGTGGGCCGGTAATTCTCGCGGGTTCTCCCGTGGCAGCGTCTATAACCGCGCAGGCCAACTGGTCGCGTCGGTCACGCAGGAAGGTTTGATACGCCATCGCAAGGACTGGGCATGACACTCAAGGACGTCAAACACTGGGTCTTCGACATGGACGGCACCCTGACCGTCGCCGTGCATGATTTTGCCGTGATTCGTCGGGAGCTGGAGATCCCCGTGGGTGAAGACATCCTGACCCACCTCAACGGCTTGCCCGCCGAGGTGGCGGCGGCCAAGCACGCCTGGTTGCTGGAGCACGAACGCGAACTGGCGCTGGCCTCAACGCCTGCGCCGGGGGCGGTCGAACTGGTGCGCGATCTGGTCGCCCAGGGATGTCGTCTGGGTGTACTGACCCGTAACGCTCAGGAACTGGCATATATCACGCTCAAGGCCATTGGCCTGGACCAGTGCTTTGCGCCACAGGATGTGTTGGGCCGTGACAACGCGGCACACAAACCTGACCCCGATGGCCTGCTACAGCTGGCGCGGGCGTGGGACATATCCCCGGCTAAGATGGTGATGGTGGGGGATTATCACTTTGACCTGGCTTGTGGTCGCGCTGCCGGCAGCAAAACCGTACTGGTCAACGTCCCCGAAAATCCGTGGCCCGAACTGACTGACTGGCACGCCAAAGACTGCTTCGAGTTGCGCCAGTTGCTCGACTGACAGGACGCTGTGGGAGCGGGCTTGCCCGGCTCCCACAGGGTTGCTCGCTAAAGCCGTGCAGCCGAAAACGTATCGCACTGATTGATATTGCCTTGCGCAAAACCGGTCTTGAACCACTTCACCCGTTGCGCCGACGTGCCGTGGGTAAAGGAGTCGGGCACCACACGGCCCTGGCCTTGTTGCTGCAAGCGATCATCGCCAATGGCGTTTGCGGCATTCAAGGCCGATTCAATGTCACCGGGTTCCAGCCAGTTCAGGCGTTTTTGCGCATGATTGGCCCACACCCCTGCCAGGCAGTCGGCTTGCAACTCCTGACGCACCAGCAAGCCGCCATCGCCTTCCATGCGTTTACCCTGCTGGCGAGCCATCTGCATTTTCGACGAGACGCCCAGCAGGGTCTGCACGTGATGGCCCACCTCATGAGCGATCACATACGCCTGGGCAAAATCACCCCCGGCCTTGAAGCGTTGCGTCATTTCCTGGAAGAAACTCATGTCCAGATAGACCTTCTGGTCGGCCGGGCAATAAAACGGCCCGCTGGCTGCCGTTGCAAAGCCGCAGGCCGAATTGACCTGGCCGCGAAACAGCACCAGGGTCGGGTCTTTATAGGTGCGACCGGCCTGCTGAAAAATCTGACGCCAGGTGTCTTCCGTATCCCCCAGCACTGCGCGTACAAAATCGGCCTGTTCATCATTGGCCGCAGGCGCACGCCCGGCCTGCTGAGTGACCTGGGGTGAGGACTGCCCGGTGAACTCACCGCTTAACTGTCCGAGTATCTGCATGGGGTCCTGCCCGGTTAACAGACCGAAGCCGACAATCAGCACCACGGCCATCAGGCTCAGTCCCTTGCCGCCGCCAATCCGCATGCCGCCACCGCCACCGGTGCCTTGATCGCGCACGTCTTCGACGTTATCGCTGCGTCGGCCTTTTTTCCAAAGCATGGGGGTAATCCTCTGATGAATCGTAGTCACAAGTGTTGTTGCTGAGTCGGGGCTGCGCCAGCCCGGCTGTCAGACGCTTACTGAGCGGTGAGAGAGTATGGCATTTGAGAGTTGGGGGTTGCAGGTGAGGACTACAGAACGTATCTGCTTTTTGTGGGGCGGGGCTGACTGACGAGGGAAGAGGCGGGTCGTAGTGTGTGTTGCTCCATTTCGCACGCTTTATCGAGGTTTCAGTGAGCTCGAGCCCTTTAGATACATCGGAACAGACTCCAGTCGTTGATTTCGCCCATGTGGTGCAATTGATTAAAAACGCCCAACAAAATGCAGCGGTTGCAGTGAATACACAGCTCATCGGGCTCTACTGGCAAGTGGGGGCTTTTATCAATCAAAAGTTGGCGCGGGCTGAATGGGGTGACTCTGTAGTCGATCAATTGGCCGAACACATCGCAGCTACCCAGCCTGGGCTGCGGGGGTTTACCCGCCGAAATCTGTTTCGCATGCGTCAGTTTTACGAGGTCTATAAAAAGGATGAAAACTTTGTGTCAGCGCTGCTGACACAAATGCCATGGACTCACCATCTGATGCTGCTGAGCCAATGTAAATCATTGCAGGAGCGAGAGTTTTACATGCGCAACGCGATTGCTCAAAAGTGGTCGAGTCGTGAGTTGAACCGTCAATTGGAGAGCGCATTGTTTGAACGGATGGTGACTCGTCCAGCCAAACTTTCCCCAGCTTTACAGGCGCGTGTCGCAGGTGTGGCGGATGTATTCAAAGACGCTTATTGCATTGAGTTTCTTCAGCTCCCTAAAGGCCACAGTGAGTCTGGGTTGCATCAAGGCTTGCTTGGGCGGTTAAGGGAGTTCTTGACTGAGTTGGGCCATGATTTCTGCTTTGTGGGCTCGGAGTATCCGCTGCAGGTAGGGTGCCGGGACTTTGCAGTTGATCTGCTTTTGTTTCATCGTGGCTTGAATTCTCTTGTAGCGATTGAGCTGAAGGTGGGGCGCTTTGAACCCGAACATCTGGGCAAACTCAACTTTTATCTCGAGGCCTTGGACCGCGACCACCGCAAGTCGCACGAAAATCCGGCCATCGGTGTTTTACTGTGTGCCAGCAAGGAAGATGAAGTGGTTGAATACGCACTGAACCGTTCACTATCGCCCGCTTTGATCGCTGAGTATCAGACCAGGCTGCCGGACAAGAAAATACTGCAAGCCAAGTTGCACGAGTTTTATCTGCAAAATGTCCCCGTTGATGACGCGTAACCCCGCCCCGGAGTTGTTAGCCCTGTGAACATTGATACCCGCATCAAGTACCGCCACCTTGTGTGCTTTCTGGAAATGGCGCGCCAGGGCAGTTTGGCGCGGGCAGCCGATGTGCTGGCGGTCAGCCAGCCAGCCATGTCCAAAACCCTCAAGGAGCTTGAGGCGCTGCTGACGGTCAGCCTGTTTGTTCGCAGCAAAAGCGGGATCACCCTGACCGAAGCCGGCGTGGCGTTCCTGCGGTATGCGACGCCCTCGGTGCAGGCATTGCGCGAGGGCGTCAATGCCCTGCGCGGCGGTGAGTATGTAGGCGGCACGGTGCGGCTGGGGGTCTTGTCGACGGTCGAAAGCCTGCTGATACCCGAACTGGTGCAGCGTCTGCATGCACGGCATTCATCGCTGGTGGTCAGCGTTGTCACCGGGCCAAGTGCCTATCTGTTATCGCAGTTAAGGGTAGGCGATGTCGATCTGGTCGTAGGGCGCATGACCGACAGCCCGGAAATTCAGGGTATGAATTTTGAGCATCTCTACAGCGAATCCATGACCCTGGTAGCCCGCGCGGGTCATCCCCTGACCCAGGGCCCGCTGGACCGTACCCTGCTTGAAAACTATCCGCTGGTTTTGCCGCTGGCCAACACCACCATTCGCGCCTTTGCCGACAGCCTGTTTGTACAGTGCGGCATCAGCCAGTCCCGCCAGCGTCTGGAAACCCTGTCGATTACTTTGAGTCGGCGTTATGTGCTGCGCAACGATGCGGTGTGGATTGCACCGCTGGACGCCGTGCGTCTGGATCTGGCCAGTGGCGAACTCCAGGAAATCGACCTGGGCCAGCGCGAACCGGGCGGTTCAATCGGTATTTGCAGCAACGCCCATGTACCGATGTCGGTGGCGGCACAGGGCTGTGTGGAAGTCTTGCGCGAATTGGGGCAGGCCTACGGTGAAGGCATTTATCCATAACCATATGGTTATGTTTGGAGCTGGCCTTTTCAGTAGTCTTGCCTCACCTGTTGTTTGAAACTGGCGCCTGGCCTTTATAAAAACAACAGGAGATCGACATGTCTGATGCAGACAGCCGGCGCTTTATCATCCGTGACCGCAACTGGCACCCCAAAGCCCTGACCCCCGATTACAAGACATCCATTGCCCGTTCCCCGCGCCAGGCGCTGGTGAGCATCCCGCAATCGGTCAGTGAAACCAGCGGGCCTGACTTTTCCCATCTGAAGTTCGGCAAGTTCGACAACGACCTGCTGCTTAATTTCAACAATGGTGGTTTGCCGATAGGCGAGCGGATCATCCTGGCGGGGCGCGTGCGCGATCAGTACGGCAAGCCGATTCCTCATACCCTGGTTGAAATCTGGCAGGCCAACGCAGGCGGCCGGTATCGCCACAAAAACGACCGTTACCTGGCGCCGCTGGACCCAAACTTTGGCGGCGTGGGCCGCACCCTGACCGATAGCGAAGGGTATTACAGTTTTCGCACCGTCAAACCGGGGCCCTATCCTTGGCGCAACGGACCAAACGACTGGCGCCCGGCGCATATCCACGTCTCCATCAGTGGTCCGGCAATTGCCACGCGGCTGATTACCCAGCTGTATTTCGAAGGTGATCCGATGATCCCCATGTGCCCGATCGTCAAGTCGATTACCAACGCCGATGCCGTGCAAAGCCTGATCGCCCGGTTGGACATGGGCGCGGCCAATCCGATGGATTGTCTGGCGTATCGTTTTGACATCGTGCTGCGCGGTCAGCGCCAGACTCACTTTGAAAACTGCTGAGGAGCTCCGTCATGCCTATCGAACTGCTACCCGAAACCCCATCGCAAACGGCTGGCCCCTACGTGCATATCGGCCTGGCCCTGGCTGCGGCCGGCAACCCGTCGCGACCTGAAGAAATCTGGAGCGAGATGGCCAAGCCCGGTGCTGCGGGCGAGCCTATCGTGCTGTTTGGCAACGTCTATGACGGCAATGGCCATCTGGTGCGCGACTCCTTTCTGGAGCTGTGGCAGGCCAATCATGAAGGGGTCTATGACGAAGCGTTTGACTCGGAAAAAGCGTTCAACAGCTTTGGTCGTACCGCCACCACCTTCGATGCGGGTGAGTGGACGCTGAACACCATCAAGCCGGGGGTGGTGAACAACGCAGGCGGTGTGCCGATGGCGCCGCATATCAACGTGTCGTTGTTTGCCCGTGGCATCAACATCCATTTGCAAACTCGCCTGTACTTCAGCGACGAGCCCGAGGCGAATGCAAAGTGCCCGGTGCTCAACCTGATCGAGCAGCCGCAACGGCGCGAAACCTTGATCGCCCATCGTTGCGAACTCAATGGCAAAACAGCCTACAAGTTTGATATCCGCATTCAGGGCGAAGGGGAGACGGTGTTCTTCGACTTTTAAGCGCACCCTGCCTCTTGTGGGAGCGGGCTTGCTCGCGATTGAGCCACCTAGGTCGTTCTGACAGACCGCGGTGATGCTATCGCGAGCAAGCCCGCTCCCACAGCACACGTTGTCCTACCTCGGCGGCAATCGCCAGCCCAATACGTCGAGCAGGTCGCAGCCATCTTATGTGCGGCCGCGCCGCTGCTGCCATGCCGCCGCCAGCCCGCTGATGCAGATAATCGCAATGCCGATGCGGCTGGCCAGGTCAGGCGTATGGTCAAAAAGCAACCAGCCCAACACCCCTGAAAACACAATCTGGCAGTAGCTGAACGGCGCCAGCAATGCGGGCGCTGCCACACGAAAAGATTGGGTCAGCAGCAAATGCGCGGTCATGCCCAGGCTGCCCAGCGCCAGCATTTGCAAACCGTGGATCAGTGTCGGCGTTTGCCAGAAAAACGGCACCAGCGCACTCATCACCAGCACATTGAACAGCCCGGCAAAAAAGTTGCTGGTGGTGGGGCTGTCGTACGCACTGAGTTTGCGCGTGAGGATCTGATAGCAGCTGAAACACAGCGCTGCCGTCATGGGCAATAACACCGCAGGCGTAAACAACTCGCCTCCCGGGTGAATGATGATCACCACCCCGATAAACCCGCACACCACGGCCATCCATTGCCCGCGAGTCACTGTCTCGCCCAGTAATGGCCCGGACAATGCCGCCACCAGCAGCGGCGCCAGAAAGTTGACCGCCGTATTTTCAGCCAGTGGGATAAACAGCAACCCATAGGTGAAAAAAAGCCCTGAGCCCAGCAGGCAAATAGCCCGCAACACCTGAAGCAAAGGCCGTTTGCTGCGCAGTACACGCAATCCGGACTGGGGCAGAAAGATCCCCGCCATCAATACGGTATGCACCAGGTAACGTGCCCACACCACCATCACCACCGGGTAGAAACCACTGAGGTACTTGGACAGCGCATCGTGACTGGAGAACAGCGCTGTGGCTGTCACAATCAGCAGGATGCCCTTCAGGGGTTGGTTCACCCCCGAGAGGGGTGTGGGTAGTGTCATCGAATACCTCGTTGTTCTATGCGCTAAACCTGTGGGATTTTTCGCGGCGCCATGAAGTACATCCACACTAACGCAATGAAGTACATCGCTGGAATCATGGTGAACAGTAAGGTGTAGTTATTGTTCGTGACGGTCAGCACATAACCCACAAACTGGGTCATGAACATCCCGCCGATGGCGGCGCACATGCCGCCAAAGCCGAACACGGTGCCCATCATGTGCTTGGGCGTGTAGTCCATCACCATGCTCCACACGTTGGCCGTCCAGGCCTGGTGCGCACCCAGTGCCAGGGCAATGGCGCCCACGGCGACCCAAAGTTCGCTGGAGCCTGCGGCCATCACCACGCCGATGATGCTGATCGCGCACAACAGCATCGACACCAGTCGCGCCTTGACCGCCGCCATGCCTCGCTTGATCAGGACCGAAGACAGAATCCCGCCGCCCACACTGCCGAAGTCGGCGGTGATGTAGATGATGATCAGCGGGATGCCCATTTGGGTCACGCTGATGCCCAGGTTGTATTGCTGGTTGAGAAACGGCGGCAGCCAGTACAGGTAGAACCAGAACACGGGAGCCGTCATGGCGTAGGACAAGGCGAATGCCCAGGTGCCGCGCATCTTGAGGATGGTGCCGAAAGAGACGGTGGTTTGCTCAGGCTCTTTCTCTTGCTGGATGTAAGCCAGTTCCTCTTTGCTAACGGTTGGGTGATCTTCAGGGTTGTAGTACTTCAAGCCCCAAAAGATCAGCCAGATACCGCCCAAGGCCGCCATGCACAAAAAGGCTGCCTGCCAGCCCCACACGTGCAGCACCAATGGCAGCATCATGGGGGTGAACATGGCGCCCACGTTGGTACCTGCGTTGAAGATCCCGCTGGCCACGGCCCGCTCGCTGGCCGGGAACCACAGCCGAGTGGTTTTTACGCAGGCCGGATAATTGGCGGCTTCAGTCAGGCCGAGAATGAAGCGGCAAATCATAAAGCCCACCGCTGACGTGGCCAGGCCATGAGCACCGGTGGCCAGGCTCCACAGCAACACGGCGCAGAAGAACACGCGCTTGACCCCAACCCGGTCGATCAGGCGGCCTTGCAGCACGAAGCCAATGGCATAGCCCACCTGAAACCAGAAGTTGATGTTGGCGTAGTCCATCGCCGTCCAGCTCATCTCTTTGGCCAGGATCGGTTGCATGACGCCCAGGGCGGCGCGGTCGATAAAATTCAGTGTGGTGGCGAAAAACACCAGTGCGAGCATGCCCCAACGGGTTTTGCCAGTCGCCAGGGTGCCGCGAATCTTGTCACCCATTCCTGCGTTTGGAGCGTGGGCAGGGGTAGTGCGTGCAGTCGGAGAAGGGACCATGGATGTTTACCCGTTTCTTGGAATTTTTATGTGGTGTTGCACAACAGTTGACGCAAGAAGTACGGAGTTGATGGTGGCGAGTGGACAAAAAATCGTCAATTCAAGATAGGCCATAATGTTCGATAATCGCACGCAAAACTAACCGGTTGGTACAGATTGGTTGCTCAATAATAGGGCGCCCTTAATAATCAAGCCATTAAGAAATGCCGTCGCCTGCAGGCTGCGCCAATCCTGGGAGTTTTAAATGAAGCGTTCGATCGCCACGGTTTCCTTGAGCGGCACCCTGCCAGAGAAGCTGGACGCCATTGCGGCGGCAGGTTTTGACGGGGTCGAGATCTTTGAGAATGATCTGCTGTATTACGACGGCAGCCCCCGTGAAGTCCGTCAGATGTGCACCGATCTGGGGCTTGAAATCAGCCTGTTCCAGCCGTTTCGTGATTTCGAGGGGTGCCGCCGCGATCGCCTTGCCCGTAACCTTGATCGCGCTGAGCGTAAATTTGACCTGATGCAGGAGCTGGGCACCGACCTGGTGCTGGTGTGCAGTAACGCTTCGCCCGACTCGGTGGGCGATCGCCAGATTCTGCTGGATGACCTGAGCCTGCTCGCCGAACGTGCGGGGGCGCGCAACCTGCGCATTGGTTACGAAGCGCTGGCCTGGGGGCGTCACGTCAATACCTGGCAACAGGTCTGGGATCTGGTGCGCCAGATCGACCATCCGAATCTTGGGGTATTGCTCGACAGCTTCCACACCCTGTCGCTCAAGGGCGATCCAAGCGCCATTGCGCAGATTCCCGGCGACAAGATCTTCTTTGTACAAATGGCTGACGCACCGATTCTGGCCATGGATGTGCTGGAGTGGAGTCGTCATTTCCGTTGTTTCCCAGGGCAGGGCGAGTTTGATCTGCCGGGCTTTTTGGCCCCGATCATACAAAGTGGCTACACAGGCCCTCTGTCGCTGGAAATCTTCAATGACGGTTTTCGGGCTGCTCCGCCGCGGGCCAATGCGGCCGATGGCTTGCGTTCGTTGTTGTACCTCGAAGAGAAGACCTGCGAACGGCTTGTGCAGCAAGCGGCCCCGGCCGCGACGCTTGAACCCTTGTTTGCACCGCCTCAAGCCAGTCAGTACGACGGTATCGAGTTCCTCGAATTTGCCGTGGATGAAAGCCAGGGCGCGCAGCTGACTCACTGGCTCGAACGCCTGGGGTTCAGCAATGCCGGGCAGCACCGTTCAAAGAACGTGAGCTTGCTGCGCCAGGGCGACATCAACCTGATCCTCAACGCTGAACCCTATTCGTTCGCCCATAACTTTTTTGAGGCCCACGGTCCATCGTTGTGCGCCACTGCACTGCGTGTGCAGGACAGCAGCAGCGCCCTGGCCCGTGCCGTGGCCTACAAGGGGCAGCCCTATCGCGGGCTGGTCGGCCCCAATGAGCTGGAGCTGGCGGCGGTGCGCGCACCGGATGGCAGCCTGATTTATCTGGTGGACAAAGACGCTGCCGGCAAGCCGCTGTATGAGTCGGACTTCACCATCACGCCAACTCCGTCAGCCCAGGGCGGGCTCAAGCGCATCGACCACATGGCAATGGCTCTGCCCGCCGACAGCCTCGACAGCTGGGTACTGTTCTATAAAAGCCTTCTGGATTTCGAGGCTGATGATGAAGTGGTGCTGCCGGACCCTTATGGGCTGGTCAAGAGCCGGGCATTGCGCAGTCGATGCAGCTCGATTCGTTTGCCGTTGAATATTTCAGAGAACAGAAACACCGCCATCTCACATGCCCTGTCGAGTTATCGTGGCTCAGGTGTGCATCACATTGCCTTTGAATGTGATGACCTGTTTGCTGAAGTCAGCCGTGCCAAGGCTGCGGGCGTGCCGTTGCTGGATATCCCGCTCAACTACTACGACGACCTGGCCGCGCGGTTTGATTTCGATGATGAGTTCTTGAGCGAACTGGCCTATTTCAACGTGCTGTACGACCGGGATGCCCAAGGCGGCGAGTTGTTTCATGTGTATACGGAAGCCTTTGAGGGGCGTTTTTTCTTCGAGCTTCTGCAACGCAAAAATGGCTATGCCGGGTACGGTGCTGCAAACGTAGCGGTGCGTCTGGCCGCCATGGCCAAGTCGCGCAGTGGCGCGGCGCGTCAGGCAAAACTGTAGGGCGACTTCCTTCATTGAGCAGGGCGCCCCATAATCGCGGGCATTCCAATATGGCCGTGAACCTTACATGACCGACACTCCAGAACTCGACACCGGCGCCACGGCACCGGTCGTCGAACCGCGCAAGAGCCGTAAGAACAACCCCGAGAAGACGCGGGAAAATATCCTGCAAGAAGCGATTGTCGAGTTCGTGGAACAAGGGTTGGCGGGCGCGCGCGTGGACGCCATCGCAGAGCGTACCAAGACCTCCAAGCGCATGATCTATTACTACTTCACCAGTAAGGAGCAGCTCTACGTCGAGGTGCTGGAGAAGCTCTACGGCGAAATCCGCAGCATCGAAAGTCGCTTGAACCTGGATCAGCTCGAGCCGGTAGAAGCCATTCTGCGGCTGGTGGAGTTCACCTTCGACCACCACGACATGAGCGCGGATTTTGTGCGCATTGTCAGCATCGAAAATATCCACAAGGGTGAGTACATCAAGCGTTCGGAAGGCATCAAGGCCATGAACGACACGATTGTGCATGCCCTGGAAAACATCCTGCGACGCGGCGTTGAACAAAAGGTATTCCGTGCGGGGCTGAACCCGCTGGATGTTCATTTACTGGTCAGCTCATTCTGTTTTTATCGAGTGTCGAACCGGTACACCCTGGGTGAGATTTTCCAGGTCGACTTTTCCGATCCGCAGGTCAAGCAGCGTCAGCGCGACATGATGTGTGACGCAGTGTTGCGTTATTTACAGGCATGACCGGGCGCCACATTTCTGGAAATGAAATCCAATACCAATTGAAAATCATTCTCGACAAAAAGTAAGATAGCCGCCCCTTTCCTTCATGCTCAGGGAGTCGGTTTGTCGGATATGGATCTCAAAGGCTTGTTCCTCAAGCATGCCGGTACCCTGCGCGGGTATCTGGCGCGCAAGGTGCGAGACCCTCAGCTGGCCGCAGACCTGGTGCAGGAAAGTTTTCTGCGCATGGCCGAGCGTGGGCGCAAGGAGCACATCGACAACACCCCCGGCTATCTGTATCGCATCGCGGGCAACCTGTTGGTCGATCACATTCGCCAGGAAACCCGACGCAAGACCGACTCGGTTGCCCACGAAGCACTGGCCGAAATCGAAGATGAACTGGCAGGGCTGGAGGCCCAGGCGATGGCTGAACAACAGCGCATGGCTCTAAAGCAGGCATTGTCCGAGTTGCCCGAAAGGACTCAGGAAATCTTCCGTCTCAACCGCATCGAGGGCATGACCCATGCTCAAGTTGCGCGCCATCTTGAAATTTCTGACAGCTCAGTGCAAAAGCATCTGTCAAAAGCCTTGGCCTACGTCATGCAGCGCCTACAAGAGCCTGAGAAATAACATTCAAATATGTAGATGAATGGCTTACTGAGTTTTAGCCGGCGAGACGTCACTGCTTATATATAACGAGAAATAGAGATTCACACCTGATGAGCCAAGGCCCCGAACAGCAGATCATTACTGAAGCGGCCGCCGAGTGGGCGGTGCGTCTGCACGCGGGTGCGTTGAGCGAAGACGCCCGGGCGCAACTGGACCTGTGGCTGGCAGCCGATGAGCGCCATGCCCCGGCGTTACGTTTCGCCGAGCAGACCTGGGCGGCGTTGGGGGCGCTGGCGCTGGAGGCCAGGCCCGCCGGGCATCGGCTGTCACCGCCCGCCGTACGCCCCGTGCCGGTGACTCGACGCCGGCGCCCGCTGCGTTGGGCCGGGCGTGCGGCGGTACTGTCGCTGGTGCTGGCGGTCGGCTGGATCAGCGGCCCGACCCTGCTGCTTCAAATGCAGGCGGACTACCGCACGGGTGCAGGCGAAATCCGCACCGTTCAACTCGCCGATGGCAGCTCGGTCGAGCTGGACGCATCCAGTGCAATCAGCATCGACTACGACACCCGCGAGCGGCGGATCAGATTGCTTTCGGGGTCGGCCGTATTTGACGTGTCGCCCATGGGCGAAGCCGAAATCCGGCCTTTTGTGGTGCAGAGTGCGGGTGGGCGAACCCGGGCGCTGGGCACGCAATTTGTGGTTGGTCGGGAAAGCAGCGACCAGGCATGGGTCGGGGTGTTGCAGCACAGCGTTGCGGTCAGCCTGTTGACCTCGCCGGTTCAAGGCGCGGCGCAGCAAACCCTGGAAGAAGGCCAAAGCGCCCGCTACAGCGCACAGGAGGGTGTACAAAAACTGCCCGGTTTCGACCTCAACGCGGCCACCAGTTGGCGCCGTGGTGTACTGGTCTTTGACCGTCAACCGCTTGCCCGCGTGATCGAACAGCTCAACCGCTATCGCCCCGGCCAGATCATATTGGCCAACCCGGCACTGGCCAGTCGACAGGTCAGCGGCGTATTCCGCCTCGAAATGCTCGACAGCGCACTGCACACCCTCACCCAGGAGCTGCATGTGCAGCGCGTCGAACTGGCGGGCGTCAGCCTGGTGTATTGAGCCGCCACCCATCCTGTGGAGCTGGCTTGCCGGCGATGCAGGCGGCGCGGTGTGTCAGGCAGATTACAGTGCGGCTATCGCGAGCAAGCCCGCTCCCACAGGGCCCTCCAGCACTTTTTGAAAATTAATCGCAAAAACCTTTACTGACTTCACCCCGATGTTACGTCTTGCTATTGAGATTCATTCGCAAAGCAGCTCGTAGCCTGGGGAAAATAAAAATGATGGGTAGTCAGCGCAAAGGGGTGCAGTCCGCAAGCCGGTTAGCCTTTGCTGTTCATGTCGCACTGTTTGCGTCGCTGGCGGTGCAAGCGCCGGTACAGGCCGCTGAAAAAGTCAGCAGCGCCGTGCAACAAGAATTTATCGCCTTCCATATTCCGGCTCAGCCGCTGGACAAGGCCGTGCTGATTTTTGCCGAACAGGCTGGCCTGCAAGTGCTGTTTGACAGCCAGATGCTGCAAGGCCTGAAATCCATAGCGCTCAATGGCGACTTCGGCGTACAGGAAGGTCTGGCCCGTTTGCTGGGTGGCAATCCGGTGGAGTACCGCTTTACCGGCGAACGCCAGGTCACCCTGACCCGCGTCAGCGGCGAACACAATGGCGCACTGGCCCTAGGCACTACTTCGGTGACGGCCAGTGAAGGCAGTAGTGGGGATTGGGTGTATCAAACCCCATCCTCCGTCGCTGTCATCACCCGCGAGCAAATCAACAAACGTGCCCCCCGTCACGCCGCTGACATGCTTGAAGAAACCGCTGGCGTGTACACCGCCGTCAATCAGCGTGACCAGGGCCTGTCGGTCAACATCCGCGGTATTCAGGACTATGGCCGGGTCAACATGAACGTTGATGGCATGCGCCAGAATTTCAACGTCAACGGTCACCAGCAACGCAATGGCGTGATGTTGATCGACCCGGAAATGGTCTCCAGCGTTGAAATCGACAAAGGCGCCCAGTCCGGCATGGGCGGTGCGGGCGTATTGGGGGGTATTGCCAGCTTTAACACCCTGCAAGCCAGCGAGTTCCTGGAAGACGGCAAAGAGTACGGCGGGCGCATCCGGGCCGGCAGCGGTATCGGTAAATTGGGTAACGGCACCTATTTCAATGGTGGTGGCGTCTTCGCATTTGGCAATGATCTTGGCGATGTTTTGGTTGCTTATAGCGAACGCCATTTTGGTGACTACCGTACCGGTCGGCAAAACGCCGATAACCTGGGCGTAAATATTCGCAACAAGAACAAATATCGCGAAGCCTGGACAGACTGGCTGACCAGTGAAGTAGGCGATACCGGCAGCGTGACCCGTTCGCAGATGGTCAAGTTCGGGCTCAACCTGCCCAACGACCAACGAGCGCAGTTCACTTACCTGGAAACCGACAGCGATAGCGCTGACGCATGGACCAACCTCAATGCGACGCAGGATGGTTACGACTATGTGCGTACCGGTAAAAGCAATATCAATACCGGCAACCTGGCGCTGGATTACAGCTACAACCCGGATAACGAGCTGATCGACTTCAAAAGTAAACTTTATTACGTCAATACGCAGCTTGATCGGCGTAATGCCCCCCACAAAGCGTCGGCTAATAGTGGTAATGCATTTGATGGTTACGAAGATGAGTTTCGCACCAGCACATGGGGTTTTCAGGTAGAAAACACGTCCCGGTTTGACTTCAACAACTACGGGCAACTGAGCTGGAACTATGGCCTGGAAAGCTATCAGGACATTTTGAAATCCAAGAACAATCTGGTGCCGGCCGAGAACGAGAACGATCTGCCCTGGGTCGAGGGGGCAGACCCGGAAGGCAAACGCACCATGGCCAGCCTGTTCAATAACCTGCACTACCAGTACAGCTATTGGCTGGCGCTGGATGCCGGGTTGCGTTATGACCGCTATCGCCTGGAAGGCAAAACGGGCATGAGTTTATGGCAAGCGCCGGTCACTCCAGGGGAGAATGGTGGCGAGGTGATGACCTCGGGGACTTCTGTAAGAAATGTTTATTTCTATGATTCAGATCGTGAAGACGGCAAGTTTTCACCGACGTTTGGTATAGGGATAAAGCCCGGAGTTGACTGGTTGCAGTTCTATGGGCGATGGGGCCAAGGCTGGCGCCCGCCGGCGGTGACTGAGGTGTTTATGACCGGGCGCCCCCATGGGGGGAATGCACCGGAGCGGGTTTACCCCAATCCATACCTGAAAGCTGAGGAAAACCGGGAATGGGAGTTCGGTTTAAATATCTTTAAAGAATCCCTGTTCTTTAATAATGACCGGCTTGGAGTAAAAGTTGCTTATTTTGATAATAACATCAAGAACTTCTCATTTTTACACTATGGTGTCTCTCTTCCAGGGTCGGCGGATGTCGTCGGATCGGGTCGCTCTGCGTATGTGAATAACCAGGCGGAGACCCGGTTTCGCGGCGTTGAATATCAGTTGAATTACGATATGGGACGGTTGTATACCAACCTGAGTTACACGCATATGATTGGCAGTAATGAATTTTGCTCAAGTGGGTACTATATGGGCGGCGCCAAGAAAAGGGGCGAGGTTATTAAGATAATCAGGACGCCCTACACCCGGCCTAATGGCAAGATTGGCTACATCAATACTAGAGTTTCTGAATGGCTCGATGACCCGGACAGAAACAACAAAATCGATTGCGGATCTACTATGGGTAATGCGGCATATATGCCCGCAGATCGAGGGTCTCTAACAGTGGGGGCTCGTTTCCTTGAGCGGCGCCTGGACACGGGGATACGCTTTCGCTACAGCCCTGGTAATGGCGCGGGTCTGAATGAATGGAGTTACTCCGGTATAGAGCAAGCACACTGGCCTAAATACAGCGTGTACGACCTGTATGCAAGTTACTGGCCGACGGACACGTTGAATATTACCTTGTCATTAGAGAACGCTACCGACGAAGCCTACTTTGTGGCCATGGGTGATGCCAATAACTTGAGCATGGCGCGCGGTCTGACATTGAGTGGCATGCTCGAATATAAATTCTAAATAACGGACTGTTTGCTTCGTTATATAAAAGATTGCTCGTTGTGAGCAAAGGCGTGCATCGCTGTGCGCCACTTCACTGAAACTATCTAAGGAAGAAGTTCAAGTCATGACTATTTCAATTAACTATAGTTCGTTTGTTGGTTCTGATTCGATTGGTGACGTGCTTAGCGATTGGGCCCAGGGTTTTAAAACTGCGGGTCACGGTCTAAGCAATACCGGTGGTTTCAATAGTGGCGGCCGTGCTCAAGATGGTGAGCAGTATGCGACGTATGGTGCCAATAATTCGGACTACGCCTTTATCGCAGGAAGCGATACCAGCAATGGCCTGCATTATGTGTATGACCCTAAAGTCTCTGCTGGCGACAACATGAACCACTACCTGTGGGGTGAACTGGACAGCGTGAGTTTGGGTGAAGTGCTGACTGGTGGTTCGGGCAGCGCGTTTGGCCTGGGCGACTACACCGTCTCCTTCAACGGCCTCGACCTGTCCGCCGCCAGCGATGCCGGCCGTGCAGGCAACGCTGTTCAGGACGTGATCTACGGCCTGATGAAAGGTGACGTATCGGGTCTGGAAGGCGTGCTCAACAACCTGCTGAGCGGGTTCGGCCTGAGCACCGATTCAACCTTCGACCAACTGGCGGCAGCTGGCCTGGCTCACGCCGATGCACCGCTGGCGGCTGATATCAGCCTGGTGGGCGTGCAAGAAGTGGCTCAGGACTGGGCTCTGGCGGCGTAATTCCCGCTCACCTCAGTGAACTCCAATCCTGTGGGAGCCGGGCTTGCCCGCGATTGCATCGCAGGCAAGCCAGCTCCCACAGGGTTTTCGGCCCACTTCCTCGGAATCCTTCCATGACCCGGCCCAAAGCCAACGAGATGCTGGCTGCCTTGACGGCCTACAAACGTGCTTTCTTCAATATCGGCCTGTTCTCGGCCGTGATCAATTTACTGATGCTGGCGCCGGCGTTGTACATGTTGCAGGTGTATGACCGGGTGCTGGCATCAGGCAATCAAATGACCCTGTTGATGCTGACGCTGATGATCCTCGGCCTCTTTGGCCTGATGGGCGCGTTGGAGTGGGTGCGTAGCCAGGTGGTGATCCGCCTCGGCACGCAGATGGATATGCGCTTGAATCAGCGCGTCTACGACGCCGCGTTCGAAGCGCAATTGCGCACCGGCAACCCGGCGGCCGGGCAGGCGCTGAATGACCTCACCAGCTTGCGTCAATTTGCGACCGGCAATGCCCTGTTCGCGTTCTTCGATGCGCCGTGGTTTCCGGTGTACCTGTTTGTAATTTTTATGTTCAGCCCGTGGCTGGGGCTGCTGGCCCTGGGCGGTGCGGTGCTGTTGATGATACTGGCGTGGGTCAATCAACGCGTCTCGCAAGCCCCACTTAAAGCCGCCAGTGAGTTGTCAGTGCAAGCCACCCAGCAAGCCAGCGCCCATCTGCGCAATGCCGAAGCCATCGAGGCAATGGGCATGCTCGATACCTTGCGCGAGGGTTGGTTGGCACAGCACACGGCCTTTTTGGCGCAGCAGAATCTGGCCAGTGAAAAAACCGCCACCGTGAGCGCCTGGTCAAAAGGCGTGCGCCTGGCGCTGCAATCCCTGGTGCTTGGGTTGGGCGCGCTGCTGGCCGTGCAAGGCCAGATCACGGCCGGGATGATGATTGCCGGCTCCATTCTGATGGGCCGGGTACTGAGCCCCATCGACCAGTTGATCGGTGTATGGAAGCAATGGACGTCGGCACGGCTGGCCTATCAGCGCCTCGAAGCATTGCTGCACAGCTATCCGCCGCGAGCCCGGCGCATGGCATTGCCTGCGCCTCGGGGCGAACTGGCGGTGGAGCAATTGAGCGCCAGCGCTCCCGGCACCCGTCGCGCCACCCTGGCCAACCTGAGCTTCACCCTGCCGGCCGGGCAAGTGATGGGGGTGATCGGGCCTTCTGGCTGCGGCAAGTCGACCCTGGCCCGGCTGTTGATCGGGGTGTGGCAGCCGCTGGCGGGCAAGGTGCGGCTGGACGGGGCTGAGTTATCGCAGTGGGACAAGCATCAGCTCGGTCCGCATCTGGGGTATTTGCCCCAGGACATTCAGTTGTTTGCCGGGACCATCGCGCAAAACATCGCACGCTTTGCCGAGGTGGATGCCGACAAGGTGTTGGCCGCTGCGCAACTGGCCGGAGTGCATCAGCTGATTCTCCAATTGCCCGAGGGCTATGAAACGCGCCTGGGTGAAGGCGGCGCGGGGCTGTCCGGCGGACAGAAGCAACGCATCGGCCTGGCCCGTGCACTTTACGGCTTGCCAGCGGTGATCGTGCTCGACGAACCCAACTCCAACCTCGATGAAGCCGGGGAACAGGCCTTGTTACAGGCCATTGCCCAGCTCAAACAGCACAAGCGAACACTGATTTTGATCACCCACAAACCCAATGTGCTGACCCTCACCGACTACCTGTTGATTCTGCGCGAAGGCCAGCTCCAAGCCTTTGGCCCGACGGCCAAGGTGCTTGGGGCGCCCGCTGCAGCGAAACCTGCGGCGCCCAAGCCCGCCATGAATGTGAGCTATCGGCTCGGTACGGCAGAGGCGGGCAAGGCATGAAGTATTCGAACGCCAAGGTTCCAGGGGACAGCAATGTGCTGCAACTGGATGACACCCGCTATTCGCGTTTGGGTTGGCTGCTGATGCTCGGCGGCTTTCTCGGGTTTCTCGGCTGGGCCGCTTTGGCGCCGCTGGACAAGGGCGTCGCGGTGTCGGGCAAGGTGATGGTTTCGGGCCATCGCAAAGTGGTGCAACACCCCAGCGGCGGGATTGTTGAACGGATCGACGTGCGTGACGGCGACAAGGTGGATGCCGGTCAGGTCTTGATCCGGTTGAAGGAAACCCCGCTGCTGGGGCAGGCCCAGTCGTTGCGCAGCCAGTTTTATGGCTCGCTGGCCAGTGAGGCGCGGCTCAATGCCGAGCGCGATGGCGCCGCCAGCGTGAGCTTTCCTGTCGAGTTGACGGCCTTGGTGACCGAGCCGGAAGTGGCATCGAATCTGGTATTGCAGCGGCAACTGTTCGATAGCCGCCGTCAGGCGTTGCTGCTGGATCAGCAAGGGGTCGACGAGAGTATCGCGGGCGCCGAGGCGCAGTTGCGCGGGGTGCGTGAATCCCAGGCCAGCAAGGTGTTGCAACGCACGGCCCTTGCCGAACAACTGCAAGGTTTGCGTGAGCTGGCGCGGGAAGGGTATATCCCGCGCAATCGCCTGCTGGACAGCGAGCGGGTGTACGCCCAGGTACTGGGCTCCATCAGCGAAGACTACGGTCGCATCGGTCAATTGCAGCGACAAGTGTTGGAGATGCGTCTGAAAATTCGGCAACTTGCCGAGGAGTATCAAAAGGAAGTCCGTACCCAGCTGGCCGACACCCGAGTGCGCACCGAGGATCTGCGCAACCGGCTGGCTTCGGCCGAGTTTGAGTTGGCCAACAGCCAGTTGCGCGCTCCCGTGGCCGGAATTGTGGTGGGGCTGGATGTGTTTACGGAGGGCGGCGTGATCAAGCCCGGTCAGGCACTGATGGAAATCGTGCCCCAGGGAGAACCCCTGCTGGTCGAGGCGCGCGTGCCGGTTGAACTGGCCGACAAGGTTCACCCGGGCTTGCCGGTGGAGTTGATGTTCTCGGCCTTCAGCCAAAGCACCACGCCAAGGGTGGCGGGCGAGGTGACACTGGTGTCGGCGGATCGCCAGGTCGATGAGCGCACGGACGAGCCGTATTACACGCTGCGCGCACAGGTCAGCGATGCGGGCATGGCCCAACTGGCCGGGCTGCAGATTCGCCCGGGCATGCCGGTTGAAGCATTTGTGCGCACGGGCGAGCGTTCGATGCTCAATTATCTGTTCAAGCCGTTGCTCGACCGCACGCATATGGCGTTGGTGGAGGAATGACGGTGCGCCAGTTCTTATGTGGATTACTGATGGCGTGTGCTGGGCCGGTACAGGCGATGGGGTTGCTGGAAGCCTACGATCTGGCGATTCGCAACGACCCGACCTTCCAGGCCGCCATTGAAGAGCGGGCGGCAGGGGAGGAGAACCGCGCCCTGGGTCGCTCGGCGTTGCTGCCCACTCTGTCGTGGAACTACAACAATTCGCGCAACGAGTCCGAAGTCACCCAGGCCAGCACTCGGACCGACCGCGACTACCGCAGTTATGCGGCGACCTTGACCTTGCAGCAACCGCTGCTGGACTACGAAGCCTACGCACGATTCCGACAGGGGGCAGCGCAGGCGCTGTTTTCGGATGAGCGCTTTCGCAGCAAAAGCCAGTATCTGGCGGTGCGCGTGCTCAGTGCCTACAGCCAGGCGCTGCTGGCGCAGGAGCGGATCGAATTGAGCCGGGCGCAAAAGCGCGCCTTTGCCGAGCGCCTGCAACTCAACCAACGGCTTCTTGAAGGCGGTGAGGGTACTCGCACCGATGTGCTGGAAACCCAGGCGCGCCTGAGCATGGCGGTGGCTGAAGAAATCGAGGCGCAAGATAATCAGGACGCAGCCTTGCGTGAGCTGGAGGCGATGCTTGGTGAGCCGCTGCAGGTCGAGCAGCTTGCCCCGCTGGTGGCGCATTTTGTGATTCTGCCACTGGAACCTCAGCGCTTCGAAAGCTGGCGCGAACTGGCGTTGGCCAATAACCCGGAGCTGGCGTCGCAGCATCACGCGTTGACCTCGGCCGAGTATGAGGTGGAGCGCAAGCGGGCCGGGCATCTGCCCAAGCTCAGCTTGTATGCCAGCAGCCGTCAGACCAGCTCCGATTCGGAGAGCACCTACAACCAGAAGTACGACACCAACAGCGTGGGCATTCAGCTCACCGTGCCGTTGTTTGCAGGGGGATCGGTGTCGGCATCGACCCGTCAGGCTGCGCGGCAACTGTCCCAGGCTCAGTACGAACTGGACGCGCAAACAGCGACCACGCTGGTGGACCTGCGCAAGCAATACAACCTCAATAGCAGCGCGGCGGCCAAGGTGCGGGCGTATGAAATGGCCGTTGAGTCTGCCGGTGCCCTGGTGCAGGCGACGCAGAAAAGCGTGAGTGGGGGCGAGCGGGTCAATCTGGATGTGCTGGATGCCGAACAGCAGCTGTTCAGTGCCAAGCGGGATTTGGCTGAGGCGCGCTATGCCTATTTGCTGGCGCGGGTGCAGCTCAAGTACTACGCGGGGTTATTGAATGAAGGGGATTTGCGGCAGGTGGCGGGGTATTTTCGGGTCCATTAAACATGGCCATATTGCGGTGTGGCCATCGCGGGCAAGCCCGCTCCCACAGGTATTGCGCTGATCCTGTGGGAGCGGGCTTGCCCGCGATTCGGTCGACACGGTGTATCAGAACCTGTGTTTACCGGCGAACCAGCAACACGCCCGACTCCATGTGGTGAGTCCACGGGAATTGGTCAAATACTGCGCAGCGCTCAATCCGGTGAGTATCGTGCAGTTGGGCGATGTTCTCGGCCAATGTTGCAGGGTTGCACGAGATATACAGAATGTTATCGAAGCGGCGTGTCAGTTCGCAGGTGTCCGGGTCCATGCCCGCACGCGGCGGGTCAACGAAAACGCTGCCGAACTCGTAGCTTTTCAGGTCAATGCCCTGCAAGCGACGGAATGGGCGTACTTCATTCAGGGCTTCGGTCAGTTCTTCTGCCGACAGGCGTACCAGCGTGACGTTATCCACAGCGTTGTCGCGCAGGTTGTTGATCGCGGCGTACACCGATGTCTTGCTGATTTCGGTAGCCAGCACTTTGCGCACGCGAGTGGCCAGCGGCAGGGTGAAGTTGCCGTTGCCACAATACAGTTCCAGCAAATCATTCGAACGTTCGCCCAGCGCTTCGTATGCCCAATTGAGCATCTTCTGGTTGACCGTGCCGTTGGGCTGGGTGAACGCGCCTTCGGGCTGTTGATAAGTGAAGGTGCGACCCGCCACTTCCAGCGCTTCGACCACATGATCGCGGCCGATCACGACACGTTTGCCCTTGGAGCGGCCGATCACGCTGATATCGAGGTCTTTGGCCAACTGCTCGGCAGCGGTTTGCCAGTGCTCGTCCAGCGGGCGGTGATAGCACAGAGTGACCATCGCATCGCCTGCCAGGGTGGTCTGGAACTCAACCTGGAACAGCTTGTGGCTCAGGGCTGAGCTGGCTTTCCAGGCGGCCTTGAGTTGGGGCATCAATTGGTTGATGCGCAGGCTGGCAATCGGAAACTCTTCGATCAGGATCGGTGTGCGCTTGTCATCTTGCGCGAACATGGCGTAGTGACGCTCGCCCCCTTCGCGCCACAGGCGAAATTCGGCCCGCAGACGAAAGTGCTTCAGGGGCGAATCGAACACCTGGGGTTCTGGCGCATCGAAAGGCGCCAGCAACTCGCGCAGACGATTGGCCTTGGCCTCAAGCTCAACGGCGTAGGTAGCAGGATCAAATGGCAGAGCACTCATGCAGGAAACCAACCTAGCTTGACGACAAACAGAACCGACAGAATGATCAGCGGCGCATTCAGCTCACGGGCGCGGCCCGACAGCAGCTTGATCACGGTCCAGGAAATAAAGCCGAAGGCAATGCCGTTGGCGATGGAGTAGGTAAACGGCATGGCCAGTGCGGTGATCACCACCGGTGCGGCAACGGTGACGTCGTCCCATTCGATTTCGGCCAGGCCGCTCATCATCAGCACGGCAACAAACATCAGCGCAGGTGCGGTGGCGAAGGCTGGAACGCTGGCCGCCAATGGCGAGAAGAACAACGCCAGCAGGAACATGATGCCGACCACGATGGCCGTCAGACCGGTACGGCCACCGGCGCTCACGCCTGCCGCCGACTCGATGTAGCTGGTGGTGGTCGAGGTGCCCAGCAGCGAACCGGCCATGGCCGCGGTGCTGTCAGCGATCAGGGCACGGCCCATTTTTGGCATGTGGCCGTCTTTGCCCATCAAGCCAGCGCGCTTGGCGACGCCGATCAATGTGCCTGAGTTGTCGAACAGGTCAACGAACAGGAAGGCGAAGATCACGCTGATCAGGCCGATGTCCAGGGCGCCCTTGATGTCCAGTTGTAGGAAGGTCGGGGCCAGGGAAGGTGGCATCGACACGACGCCACCGAAATCGGTGACGCCCATTGCAATAGAAGCAATGGTCACGGCCAGAATGCCGATCAGCACTGCGCCACGGACTTTCATTGCCTCAAGGGCAACAATCAGGGCAAAGCCCAGGGAGGCCAGGATCACTTTTGGCTGAGCCAGATCGCCCATGCCGACCAGGGTTGCCTTGTTGGCAACCACGATACCGGCGTTACCCAGGGCAATCAGCGCCAGGAACAGGCCGATACCGGCGGCAATGGCCGAGCGCAGTGGCAGGGGGATGCTGTTGATGATCCATTCGCGGATGCGAAAGATCGACAACAGGAAGAACAGCACCGCCGAGATAAACACCGCACCCAGCGCTACCTGCCAGGTGTGGCCCAAGTGCAGCACCACGGTGTAGGTGAAGAAGGCGTTCAGGCCCATGCCCGGTGCCAGTGCAATCGGGTAGTTGGCGATAATGCCCATGGTCGCCGAACCGATAGCCGCCGCCAGACAAGTGGCAACAAATATGGCGCCTTTGTCCATGCCCGTCTCGCCGAGAATGCTCGGGTTGACGAACAGGATGTAGGCCATCGCCAGGAAGGTGGTGATACCCGCAAGAATCTCGGTACGCACATTGGTGTTGTGTGCTTTGAGTTGAAACAGCCTTTCCAGCATGCCAGTCCCCGTGGCGCCAAATGCGCCGTGATTAAATCGTTTTCAACAGCAAAGCACAGACGTGGACCGTCTGAAGAATTTCTGTCTGTCGGAAAAAGCCGCGCATCATACCAGCAGCTCGTACATATGGCTGCTTTGGTTACCCTGCTGGGCCTTGTTTTATAACCTTGATGTCGCAGGCATACTGCGTGCCAGTTTTAGGAGGGATCCATGAAGCACGTCATCACGTCGATTTCAGCCTGTGTCGTCTTCCTTATAAGTGCCGCGATCAGCGCCGCGCCCGCGACACCCCTGAGCACCCTGGAAATTCTCAAAGTGGCGTCTGTTTCCTGCGCTGTAGAGGATGTGTCCGATGGTCGTGAGCAGACCCGCTGCGACCACAAGGGCCCTGGTATCAAGGTCTATGTGCTGGAGCGCGGTTACGGCGGCCAGCCGAATGTCACGCTCGATGGCCAGGAAGTGGAGGGTGTACGGGCTGCGGTCTGTAACCAGGGCGAGGGGCTGGTGGCATGCAACGGTGCGGGCACCACGGTGGGGCACGTGTATACCTTTGACCTGGGTAACAAGGACGGTGGCTGGTTCGAGTTCAGCAACACCTCGTTGGTGCCGCCGCACAACCGACTGGGTGTGCGGCTATATATAAAGTGAGATTTATTGTGGGAGCGGGCTTGCTCGCGATGGGATCGCCGAGTCGTATCAGGTCAAACGCGCCGCTCCTATCGCGAGCAAGCCCGCTCCCACAAGGTCGGTGTGGCTAAGGCTTTTCTTCCACCATCCGATCCCGGTTGGCCAGCCCCGGGAACAGTTTTATCCACAGCCCGGTGACGACCAGCGTGCCAACCCCGCCCAACACCACGGCGGGCACTGTGCCCAGCCAGTGGGCCGTCACTCCGGATTCGAATTCCCCCAGCTGGTTGGACGCGCCGATAAACAATCCGTTGACCGCGCTCACCCGGCCACGCATTTCATCCGGGGTCTCCAGTTGCACGAACGAGGCGCGGATCACCATGCTGATCATGTCCGCCGCGCCAAGTACCACCAGCACTGCCATTGAAAACCAGAACGAGGTCGACAGGCCGAACGCGATGGTGGCGACTCCGAATATCCCTACCGCGGTAAACATGACGCGCCCCACCTTGCGCTCCACCGCGAATCTGGCCAGCCACAATGACATCAGCAGGGCGCCGACCGCCGGTGCCGAGCGCAGCATGCCCAGGCCCCAGGGGCCGGTTAGCAAAATATCCTTGGCAAACACAGGCAGCAGCGCCGTGGCCCCGCCCAGCAGGACGGCAAACAGATCCAGGGAGATGGCGCCAAGGACGTCAGGGCGGCTGCGAATGAAGCGAATGCCCGCGAGCAGGGAGTCCAGCGTGGCCTTGGCTTTGTTCAGCGGCAACTGGCGGGCGGGGAGGTTGCTCATCAGCAGTGCCGCAATCAGATACAGCGCAACGCTCGGGCCATACACCCAGACGCTGCCAAACGCATACAACAAGCCCCCAAACGCTGGCGCGACAATGGTGGCCGATTGTTGTGCCGCTTGTGCCGCCGCCACTGCGCGCGGGAACAGCTCAACCGGCACGATCGAAGGCAGCAGCGCCTGGGTGGCGGGCATTTCGAAGGAGCGGGCGGCACCCAGCAAAAACGCCAGGATAAAGATCATTTCCCGGGTAATGTGATCGCCAGCACTGCTGATGGCCAATGTCAGGGCAATCATTGCCTGTACCGACTGGCACAGGGCCGCCACCCTGCGACGATCATAGCGGTCGGCCACATGCCCGGTGTGCAACATAAACAGCAGGCGCGGCGCGAATTCGATCAAACCCACCCATCCCAGGTCCATCACGTTGCCAGTCAGTTGGTAGAGGTTCCAGCCAATGGCCACGGTGAGCATTTGAAATGCACTGGCGGTGAAGATACGGGCAAACCAGAAGGCCACAAATGGCCGGTGATGGCGGAGCAGAAGGGGCTGGCTGGTCATTTAAAAGAGGTCGTGGCCGAGGGTGGGGGGACGTCGAGATTATCATTGTTTTGTAACAAATAATGACTCGAAATATCACATATCCCCAGTGCCCCACGTTGGGTCAAACAGGGCTTTTGCGCGATTCCTTGTGGTTCTTGCAACGGTCTATTTCAAGGCCTGAGGCATCGTGTCACGCGACAACAAACCACATTAGCCGTGTGTCAGGAATGGACTACTCTTTCATCCATGCTTGATCCAGATCAAAGCCTTTGGGGTTTTGTCTGAGTGGCCAGCCGGCCAGATCCCTTGGTGTTGTGGTTTGAAAGCGAGCAGCGATTCGCGGTGGCCACGGCGTGCAGGGTAGTTGGATTCAGGCGCGAAGTCTGGGTCCTCAACGACCTGATACCTGATAGAGGAAGACTTATGTTCGGTTTGGATGCTCTCGAGCTCGCCCGAATTCAGTTCGCGTTTACCATATCGTTCCACATCATTTTCCCCGCCATTACCATCGGTCTCGCCAGTTATTTGATGGTGCTCGAAGGCATGTGGCTGAAAACCCGTGACGATACCTACCGCGACCTGTACCACTTTTGGTCGAAGATTTTCGCCGTCAACTTCGGCATGGGCGTGGTATCGGGCCTGGTCATGGCCTACCAGTTCGGCACGAACTGGTCGAGGTTCTCGGACTTCGCCGGTGCTGTTACCGGGCCGCTGCTGACCTATGAAGTACTGACTGCATTCTTCCTTGAAGCGGGTTTTCTGGGCGTCATGCTGTTTGGCTGGAATCGCGTGGGCCGGGGGATGCACTTCTTCTCGACCGCGATGGTGGCCCTGGGAACGCTGGTCTCTACCTTCTGGATCCTGGCCTCCAACAGCTGGATGCAAACCCCGCAAGGCTTCGAAATCATTGATGGTCGGGTGATTCCGGTGGACTGGCTGGCGGTCATTTTCAACCCGTCGTTCCCTTACCGTCTGGCGCATATGGCCACGGCTGCCTTTGTCGCTACGGCATTTTTTGTCGGCGCGTCAGCGGCCTGGCATCTGTTGCGCGGTCGTAACACGCCGGCCATTCGCCGCATGTTCTCGATGGCCATGTGGATGGCCCTGGTGGTTGCGCCGGTACAGGCGCTGATCGGTGATGCCCACGGTTTGAATACCCTCAAGTATCAGCCAGCAAAAATCGCGGCCATGGAAGGTCACTGGGAAAACAAACCCGGTGAGCCAACGCCGCTGATTCTGTTTGGTATCCCGAACATGAAGACCGAAACCACGGACTACAAGATTCAGATCCCGTACCTGGGAAGCCTGATTCTGACGCACAGCCTGGACAAGCAAATCCCTGCGTTGAAGGAGTTCCCGCCAGAGGATCGCCCCAACTCGACCATCGTGTTCTTTAGCTTCCGCATCATGGTGGCGCTGGGCATGTTGATGATCTTCGTCGGGCTTTGGAGCGTATGGCTGCGCAGGCGCGGCACCCTGTACGAGAACCGCTGGTTCCTGCGTATGGTGCTGTGGATGGGACCATCGGGTCTGATCGCGATCCTTGCGGGTTGGTTCACCACCGAGATCGGTCGCCAGCCGTGGGTGGTTTACGGGCTGATGCGCACTTCGGATGCGTCGTCCAACCACAGCGTCATGCAAATGAGCGTCACGCTGGTCATGTTTGTCGTGGTGTATTTCGCGCTGTTTGGTGCGGGTCTGGGTTACATGATGCGTCTGGTACGCAAAGGTCCGATTACCCACGAAGGCGAAGAAGACACCCACGGTGGCCCAGGCCAGCAACGCACGCCTGCCCGTCCTCTGTCTGCGGCCCATGAGGGTACAGATGAAGGCCACAGCGACAGCCTGACTAAGGGGAATTGAGTCATGGGTATTGATCTGCCACTTATCTGGGCAATCATCATCATCTTCGGGATCATGATGTATGTGGTCATGGATGGTTTCGATCTAGGGATCGGCATCCTCTTTCCCTTTATCAAGGGCGAGAGCGACCGCGATGTGATGATGAACACGGTCGCCCCTGTCTGGGACGGTAACGAAACCTGGCTGGTACTGGGCGGCGCGGCATTGTTTGGTGCCTTCCCGCTGGCCTACTCGGTCGTGTTGTCGGCACTGTACCTGCCACTGATGCTGATGCTGATGGGGTTGATCTTTCGGGGCGTCGCCTTTGAGTTCCGCTTCAAGGCACGGCCAGAAAAACGCCATCTCTGGGACAAGTCCTTTATTGGTGGCTCGCTGGTGGCAACCTTCTTCCAGGGGGTGGCGCTGGGGGCCTTCATTGATGGGATCCCGGTGGTTAACCGTCAGTATGCGGGGGGCGGGCTGGACTGGCTTTCACCGTTCACTGTGTTCTGCGGGATTGCCCTGATCGTGGCCTATGCATTGCTTGGCTGCACCTGGCTGATCATGAAAACCGAAGGCCACTTGCAGGAGCGCATGCACAAGTTGGGTCGCCCGCTGGCGTTGGCCGTACTGGTGCTGATGGGCATCGTCAGCCTGTGGACGCCACTGGCGCACACTGACATTGCTGCACGCTGGTTCACACTGCCGAACCTGTTCTGGTTCTTGCCGGTGCCGATCCTGGTGTTGGTGACGATGTATGGCCTGCTCAAGGCGATAGCGCGCAAGGCTCACTACACGCCGTTTCTGTTGACCCTGGTGTTGATCTTCCTGGGTTACAGCGGTCTGGGTATCAGCTTGTGGCCGAACATCATTCCGCCTTCGATCTCGATCTGGGATGCAGCGGCACCGCCTCAAAGCCAGGGCTTCATGCTGGTAGGCACCTTGTTTATCATCCCGTTTATTCTCGGTTACACCTTCTGGAGCTACTACGTGTTCCGCGGCAAGGTGACTCACGAAGACGGTTATCACTAGTCGTACATGCCGCTGTGGCCTGAGGGCCACAGCCTTTTCCCCAGAGGAGGCCCGAACATGGCTGGCAAGGATTATCTAAACGACGTTCAAGAGTGCGAAAAAAAGCCCTTGTGGCAACGCATTGGCTGGTTGCTGGTGATCTGGACCGCCAGTGTGGCGAGCCTGGCAGTATTTGCCTGGCTGATCCGCCTGTTCATGACCGCCGCAGGCATGAAGAGCCACTGACTTTCCATCCCGTAGCCTTGCGGCTACGGTTTTATGACCCGCCTTGGCTAATGCCATTCGGTTAAGCGGGGAGGTTTGATCCTGGTGGGAGCGGGCTTGCTCGCGACTGGAGCGGCGCGGTTTGACTATCTGACCGCGTCGCCTGCATCGCGAGCAAGCCCGCTCCCTCAGCTCTCATTTCCAGTGATTACTTGCGCGCCTTGAGGATCACAAACTTGGGAGTGGCGGCCACTTGTTCGACGCCCCGAAACAGTTTGGCCAACTTGCTGTGATAGCCCAGGTGACGGTTGCCGACGATGTACAGCGCACCCCCCACTACCAGCGCCTCACGGGCTTGCTGGAACATGCGCCAGGCCAGAAAGTCTCCCACCACTTGTTGCTGATGGAACGGCGGATTGCACAGCACTACGTCCAGTGAGTCCGGTGCCTGGCTCGCCAAACCGTCGTCAGCCCGCACAATGACCTCGCGATCACCCAATGCGGCCTGCCAGTTTTCGCGGGCAGACTGCACGGCCATGAACGACTCATCGACCAGCGTGTACTGCGCTTGCGGGTTATTCAGCGCGCTGGCAATGGCCAGTACACCATTGCCGCAGCCCAGGTCGGCAACCCGTGCAGTGCCCAGGTTTTTTGGCAGGTGGGGCAGGAATGCCCGAGTGCCGATATCGAGGTCTTCGCGGCAGAACACGTTGGCGTGGTTGAGCAGCTCGATGGCCGGTTTTTCCAGCCGATAGCGCGTGGGGTACGGCGATGTAAATGGCCCCAGGGCCTGGGACGTGGACACCAGCAAACGGGCTTTTTTGACCGCCAGCGAGGCCTGTACCGGGCCAATGTAGCGCTCCAGCAGATCGCCTGCGGCGCGGGGCAAGTGTTTGACCATTGCGACTGCGATGACCTGTGCTCCGGGTGCCAATTGGCCTTGCAGGCGGATCAGTTGCTCTTCAAGCAGCGCCAGGGTCTTGGGAACACGCACCAGTACACAGTCGAAAGGCCCGACCAGAGGCTGGCTGGCAGGGATGATCGATACCGCATCGTAAGCATGGCCATTGCGCACCAGATTCTTTTCCAGCGCCTGAATGGCGAGAAAGGAGTCGCTGCTGCTGGTGACATGCAGGGTGTTGACCAGACTGACCGCCAGGGCACCAAAACTGTCATTGAGCACCAGCACCCGGCTGTTTGCGGGCAACGCCTGCTCAGCCAAGTGATTAAGCAAATACTCATCCGCCGCATCAAAGGCCTGCAAGGGCTCGTTTTGCTGCTCGGGTTGGCGGATCAGGCGAAGTTGGGCGAAGGGGCTTTCTAGCACAGGCATTTATACAAACTCTGAGGAATCGACAACTGCATGTCTTGCCCCTGAGGGGGGAGGCTGGCAAACAGAGGAGTCCGTGGTTTTACAGGTAGGCGTGATTTTACTTTTTTTTGCCGCAGATTGCCTGACGGGTTTATCTACTTTAGCGCAGTGTCCGTTTACAGCAGTCCAAACCTGGCCGCCATGACCACGGCCGAGGTTTTGTTGCTGGCCCCCAGTTTTTTCATTGCACCACTGATATGGAAGTTCACGGTGCGGGTGCTCAGGCTCAGAATCATGGCAATGTCGGAAGCGATTTTGCCTTCTGCAGTCCACTTGAGAACTTCTAACTCACGTTCGGACAAACGCATGATGTTGATCGTCAGCCTGTGGCGCAGGTGGAAGCGTTCGAGCATGGCGCTGTGTAACTGATTGCACAGCCAGAGCACGCTGGCAGCTTTGCCCGAAAACTCGTCCTGCGACACAGGAGGGTCTTTTCTGGCAAGGCTCAACATGCTCACTGCGCCATTGGGGTCATGCACCGACTGCGACCAGCCATAGGTCAGCCCGCAGGTTTGGGTGGCTTTCCACTGGTCGGGAGCATCACGAAAAACATCGGCGCTCCAAATAATGGGCAGGATCGAGAGTTGGCAGTGAGTCATGAGTGGGTTTTTTTGCGTAAGAGGGCCTTTTTCATACCGCTCGACATAATCATTTGGATAGTTGGTTATTACCTTGCTATTTGTTGTTATGTTTCCATGTCGAGGGATCATACGAAAGAAAAAATAATTAAAGCCGCACTCTTCTATTCGTTTGAGTGTGTCGGAACCCAATTCAGCTTCGCTTCTGCAGGCGAGGTGTTGGTTCTGGCTGATTAAATGATGTGCGGTCATAAGGCGCTCCGGCGGCCCGACAGTAAGTGGGTGGCACTAGATGGTGTGATAATAAGTTTATTCTAGATGGTGTTTGAGATGTTGTTGTTGATTAAAAAATATAAATGGGGGGCAGGTAGTAGGGTGTGTTTATAAATGCAGACGATAATTTAAACAGTAAGTTTAATTATGCTTTTTCGGGTTTATATATATAGCTGTTGTGCGGTTTTAGATAAATTGGATCCGGGAACTGTGTGCGTTAATTAGCACGCACCTTGTCGGCGACCCCTTGTTTGCCCCTGAAGGGTGTCTTAAAGCCATCACAAACCATCGGTGTTTCTCCTGGCGTCTTTGGGCGACACTAGAGGCATTCGTCAATGGAGTGCCCCATGACTGCCAGCGCAGAAAAATTTACCCAGCAGACGCTTCTCGATGTCACACCGCTGACCCCCAGCCTGTTCACATTGCGTACCACTCGCGACCCGGGCTTTCGCTTTACCGCGGGCCAGTTTGCAAGGCTTGGCGTGACCAAGGCGGATGGCAGTACGGTTTGGCGCGCCTATTCCATGGTCTCTTCACCCCATGACGAGTTCTTGGAGTTCTTTTCGATTGTGGTGCCCGGGGGAGAGTTCACCAGTGAGCTCAGTCGTCTTGAGGTCGGTGACACCTTGCTGGTGGAGCGCCAGGCCTTTGGTTTTTTGACCCTGGATCGTTTTGTTGACGGGCGTGATCTGTGGTTGCTGGCAACGGGGACCGGCATCGCACCGTTCCTGTCGATCCTCCAGGATTTTGAAGTCTGGGAAAAATTCGAGCGCATTGTGCTGGTTTACAGTGCCCGCGAAGCGCGCGAACTGGCCTATCAGGATCTCATCGCCGGCTTATGTTCCCGTGATTACCTTGCTGAGTATGCACACAAGTTTGTGTATGTTCCGATCGTCACCCGTGAGCGAGTGCCCGGTGCATTGAACGGACGCATGACCACCTTGATCGAAAACGGTGAACTTGAGCAGGCGGCGGGTGTTGAACTGACCTGCGAACATTCGCGGGTGATGTTATGTGGCAATCCGCAAATGATTGATGACACACGCAAGTTGTTGAAGGCCCGTGACATGCAGTTGAGCCTGAGTCGTCGGCCCGGGCAAGTTGCTGTTGAGAACTACTGGTAGTGTAAATTTTATATGTCGAACAGCATGAAATAAATAACGGCGCCCTGGGGCGCCGTTATTCATGTCGGGCAGTTAAGGTCGGTTGTTTTGAACTTTAAGCAGGTCACGAATTTCGCCCAGCAGTTCTTCTTCTTTAGACGGAAGAGGCGGGGCACTTGGTGCGACCGCTTCTTCGCGCTTCAGGCGGTTGATTGCCTTTACACCCATAAAGATGGCAAACGCGACGATGATAAAGTCGATCACGCTCTGGATGAATTTGCCATATGCCACCACCACGGCCGGGGCATCGCCAACGGCGGCTTTCAGCGTAATGGCCAGGTCACTGAAGTCCACACCGCCAATCAACAGCCCCAGCGGTGGCATGACCACGTCACCCACGAAGGACGAAACGATTTTGCCAAATGCCGCGCCGATGATGATACCGACGGCCATATCGACCACGTTCCCTTTGACCGCGAAGGCCTTGAACTCACTTATCACGCTCATTGGATATTCCTTGTTACAGATGAAGTTGGTGGGTGCAGTGTAATTCAGCATGGCAGATCATGCCCGCGCCGCACTGATCAAAGCTCAGTGGGCTATCATCGCGTTTTTTCCCTGGAGTTCAGATGGCCAAGCCCAAGCGCATTTACGGCTGCACAGAGTGCGGCGCAACCTTTCCCAAGTGGGCAGGGCAGTGCGGCGAGTGCGGCGTCTGGAACACCCTGGTCGAGACCATTGTAGAAAGCGGCGCCGCCGCGCCGCCCAGTGGCCGTACCGGCTGGACAGGGCAACAGGCCCAGATCAAAACCCTGGCCGAAGTCAGCATTGCAGAGATCCCGCGCTTCTCCACCGCTTCCGGTGAGCTGGATCGGGTGCTCGGGGGCGGTCTGGTCGATGGTTCGGTGGTGTTGATCGGCGGTGATCCGGGTATCGGCAAGTCCACTATCTTGCTGCAAACCTTGTGTCAGATGGCTACGCGCATGCCTGCGCTGTATGTCACCGGCGAAGAGTCCCAGCAGCAAGTGGCCATGCGCGCCCGACGCCTGGGGTTGCCCCAGGATCAGCTCAAGGTGATGACCGAAACCTGTATCGAAAACATCATCGCCACCGCCAAGCTCGAAAAACCCAAGGTCATGGTGATCGACTCAATCCAGACCATCTTCACCGAGCAACTGCAGTCGGCGCCGGGCGGAGTGTCCCAGGTGCGAGAAAGTGCGGCATTGCTGGTGCGCTATGCCAAGTCGAGCGGCACGGCCATTTTCCTGGTGGGCCACGTGACCAAAGAGGGTGCGCTGGCCGGACCGCGGGTGCTGGAGCATATGGTCGACACCGTGCTGTATTTCGAGGGGGAGTCTGACGGTCGCTTGCGTCTGTTGCGCGCAGTGAAAAACCGTTTTGGCGCGGTCAACGAGCTGGGTGTGTTCGGCATGACCGACAAAGGCCTGAAAGAAGTCTCTAACCCGTCAGCTATTTTTCTTACCCGTGCTCAGGAAGAAGTGCCGGGCAGCGTCGTCATGGCCACCTGGGAGGGCACCCGTCCTATGCTGGTGGAAGTGCAGGCACTGGTGGACGACAGCCATATGTCCAACCCGCGCCGTGTGACGCTGGGTCTGGATCAGAATCGACTGGCCATGCTGCTGGCTGTCCTGCATCGCCACGGCGGTATTCCCACTCATGATCAGGATGTATTCCTTAACGTGGTGGGCGGGGTCAAGGTGCTGGAAACCGCGTCCGACCTGGCGCTGATGGCGGCGGTGATGTCCAGTCTGCGCAATCGCCCGCTGCCCCATGATCTGCTGGTGTTTGGTGAGGTTGGCTTGTCCGGCGAAGTGCGCCCGGTACCCAGCGGTCAGGAGCGGCTTAAAGAAGCGGCCAAGCATGGTTTCAAGCGTGCCATCGTGCCCAAGGGCAACGCCCCCAAAGAGTCTCCGCCGGGCTTGAAGGTCATCGGTGTGACCCGCCTTGAGCAGGCACTGGATGCGTTGTTTGAATAGGGCCTCATATCTGTAAAAAAATCTGCAGGGTTTGATCGCGGGGCTTGGCCAGGAGGCCGGAACTGACAGTGGCGTTGCACGGGACAACTATGCAGCGCCATCCAGCACAAACCCACAAAAGAAGGCTCTAGACCAACGTTAGGGGCTGGTCTTTAGAGCCAAGAGCGCTAAACTCCGGGGGCAGTCTTTCTTGTCCAACTGGCCGGAATTAAAAAATGAATAATAAAAATAGCCTGCTACGCCACATTCCGTGGCTGGTGCTGGCAATTGTAGGAGCCTGCGCCCTTGGCGTAGTTGCGTTACGCCGGGGCGAGGCGATCAACGCCTTGTGGATCGTAGTGGCAGCGGTTGCCATTTATCTGGTTGCTTACCGTTATTACAGTCTGTTTATTGCCACCAAGGTGATGCAGCTCGACCCCAGTCGCGCTACCCCTGCAGTGCTCAACAACGATGGTCTGGACTATGTGCCGACCAACAAGCACATTCTTTTTGGTCACCACTTTGCCGCCATCGCTGGCGCCGGACCGTTGGTGGGGCCGGTTTTGGCCGCGCAAATGGGCTATCTGCCGGGCACACTCTGGCTGATCGCCGGTGTTGTTCTGGCCGGTGCGGTGCAGGACTTCATGGTCCTGTTCATGTCCACCCGCCGCAACGGTCGCTCTTTGGGCGACATGGTGCGTGAGGAAATGGGCAAGATCCCGGGCACCATCGCGCTGTTTGGTTGCTTCCTGATTATGATCATCATCCTTGCGGTGCTGGCGCTGATCGTGGTCAAGGCCCTGGCCGAAAGCCCGTGGGGCATGTTCACCGTGATGGCGACCATCCCGATTGCGATGTTCATGGGCATTTACATGCGCTACATCCGCCCGGGCCGCATCGGTGAAATCTCCATTGTCGGTGTGCTGCTGTTGCTCGGCTCGATCTGGCTGGGGGGCCAGATTGCGGCAAGCCCTGAATGGGCTCCGGTGTTTACCTTCACCGGTACGCAGATCACCTGGATGCTGATCGGTTATGGTTTTGTTGCAGCCGTGCTGCCGGTGTGGCTGGTTCTGGCACCGCGTGACTACCTGTCGACCTTCCTTAAAATCGGCACCATCGTGGCACTGGCCATCGGCATTCTGGTCACCATGCCTGAGCTGAAAATGCCAGCATTGACCCAGTTCACCGACGGTACTGGCCCCGTCTGGAAAGGCGGTCTGTTCCCGTTCCTGTTCATCACCATTGCCTGCGGTGCGGTATCGGGTTTCCACGCACTGATTTCTTCGGGTACTACACCCAAGTTGCTGGATAACGAATGCAACTCCCGTTACATCGGCTACGGCGCGATGTTGATGGAGTCCTTCGTGGCCATCATGGCGATGGTTGCCGCCTCGGTCATCGAGCCGGGCGTGTACTTCGCCATGAACAGCCCGGCGGCCATCGTCGGCGGTGATGTGGTGACTGTTGCGCAAACCGTAAGCAGCTGGGGCTTTGCAATTACCCCGGATGCACTGACCGCACTGGCCAAGGATATTGGTGAAACCACCGTTCTGGCCCGTGCCGGCGGCGCACCGACACTGGCTGTGGGTATCGCTCAGATCCTGCATAACGTGTTGCCGGGCGAGAACACAATGGCGTTCTGGTATCACTTCGCCATTTTGTTTGAAGCCCTGTTTATCTTGACGGCGGTTGACGCCGGTACCCGTGCCGGTCGCTTTATGCTGCAAGACTTGCTGGGCAGCTTTGTGCCTGCACTCAAGCGGACCGAGTCCTGGGGCGCCAACATGCTGGCAACAGGCCTTTGTGTGGTGATGTGGGGTTACCTGCTGTATCAGGGCGTGATCGATCCATTGGGCGGCATCAACACCCTGTGGCCGCTGTTCGGTATCTCTAACCAGATGCTGGCGGGTATCGCGCTGATGCTGGCAACCGTTGTGCTGATCAAAATGAAGCGTCAACGCTACATTTGGGTGACCATGCTGCCAGCGATCTGGCTGCTGATCTGCACCACCGTTGCAGGTTTTATCAAGCTGTTCGACGCCAACCCTGCGGTCGGCTTCCTGGCCCTGGCCAACAAGTACAGCACTGCGCTGGAAGCGGGCCAAGTCATTGCCCCAGCGAAAAACATCGACCAGATGCAGCACGTGATCATCAACGCCTACACCAACGCCGGTCTGACCGTGCTGTTCCTGTTCGTGGTGTTCAGCATTCTGTTCTTTGCGATCAAGGTGGGCGTGGCAGCATGGGGCAGTAAAGTACGTACGGATAAAGAGTCGCCGTACCAAGTCATGCCGGATGCATAACAGAGGGTTGCAATCATGTTCAATGACCTGAGTCGCCTCGGTAAATACCTCGGTCAGGCCGCGCGTCTGATGGTCGGCATGCCCGACTACGACAACTACGTCGAGCATATGCAAACCAAGCACCCGGACAAGCCTGTCATGAGCTACGAGGCGTTCTTCCGCGAACGCCAGGAAGCCCGTTACGGCGGCAAGGGTGGGCCCAAGTGCTGCTAGCCCGTCAGGGCTAAGTTGCATCTGACTGTGGGAGCGGGCTTGCTCGCGATGAGTGCTCTGCGGTGTATCCGTTACACCGCGTTGCTTGAGTCGCGGGCAAGCACGCTCCCACTTTTTTTTGCGTCATTTCAAGGAGACTGTGCATGTCCTCTCCAATCCCCGTCACCATCCTCAGTGGCTTTTTGGGTGCCGGTAAAACAACCTTGTTGCGTTACCTGCTCAAGGCCGAACATGGCCTGAAAATCGCCGTGATCGAGAACGAATTCAGCGATGCCGGGATCGATACCCAGTTGTTGGGTGATGAGCCCGTGCAAGTCATGACACTGGCCAATGGCTGTGTGTGCTGCACCATTCACACCGACCTGACCAAGGCGCTGTACCTGCTGCTGGAGCGTCTGGACAGTGGCGAAATAGCGTTCGACCGCCTGGTGATCGAATGCACCGGCCTGGCCGACCCGGCACCGGTGGCGCAAACCTTTTTCATCGACGAAGAACTGCGCGAGCGTTACCTGCTGGACGGCATCATCACCCTGGTGGACGCCGCGCACGCCGATGTACACCTGAGCCAAACCATCGCCCAGGCACAAATCGGTTTTGCTGACCGCCTGTTGGTGAGCAAGCGCGACCTGGTGGATGACGCCACCTTTGATGCCTTAAGCGAACGCTTGACCCGTATCAACCGCCGGGCGCCGATACGTGTGGTTGAGCACGGCAAGATAGATCTGGCCGAGTTGCTGGATGTCCGAGGGTTCAACCTCAACGCAGACTTGGGTGGTGGCCTGAATTTGCGTCCGGTGCAACCAGCGTCATCTATCGACCGCATCTCAAGCCTTGTGCTGCGCACCGAAACACCGCTGGATATCGACAGCCTCAGCGCGTTCATGAACGAACTGCTGGAAGATCACGGCAAGCAATTGTTGCGTTACAAAGGCGTGCTGAGCATTGCCGGTGAAGATCGACGACTGGTGTTTCAGGGCGTGCTCAAGCTCTACGGCTTCGACTGGGACACTGAGTGGGCTGAGGGTGAGGTGCGCGACAGCGTGATGGTGTTTATTGCAGATGACTTGCCTGAAGCCAAGATTCGCGAGGGGTTTGATGTTCTTGCCTCACGAAAATAGTGGGTTTTTCGCGCCAGTTGTGACCTGCTGAACGTATTGGGCTGGCGTTTGCTACCCGAATAAAAACGTCACGTACTACCTGTGTGGGAGCGGGCTTGCTCGCGATGATATCGACACGGTGTGTCTGAAAGACCGCATTGCCTGAATCGCGAGCAAGCCCGCTCCCACATAAAAATGAACCGGAGTGGGTTAATAAGCCCCGTTTCTTTCTATCACACTTAAAAGAAATACCATTTTGTAGTTTTCAGCGGTTTCCCCCAAGTATGAGTGAGGCGATCCCTTGGCTCTTTTAACCCCTATATACTTATTGTTGTGAGTTTTTAGCGTGATCAGTGTATGAGCTTGACTTAAGTTGTCCGCTGTAACGGCTATATTGTTTTCATCAAGCAGCGTGAAGGTAAGTGGGTGTTTTAGTGTCGGACTTCTCGCATAGAGTATATCCATATGGTTTTTGGCCAGCCGGTGCCGATCATACTGGCCAGCGTGTTTGATATGTATTTCATACCCTTTTACGGTATGCCGGAAATAAAGTTTGACTACCGCCTTGACCCCGCCTGTGGCGTGGGCCTGAATGCCCAAGGCTGCGGAGTCGTCTCTGGTCTGCGGTCGGCCGGTGAAGAAACCGCCGCTGGCAAATACGTCTGTGACTGTTACAGGCTGGCCGTGAAGCGTCCCTAATAGATGAAGGTTATGGTTCGGTACTTGTAAGGTGGCGATGAATGATTGTTGTGTATCGTTAGTCATTGTCTGAACTCTGTTGTTGGTGAAAAGCATAAAGTTCAGATTAGGTCGTTATCACCCATGGACATATGGCGATATGTTTCAAAATAACTGGGGCAATAAAAAGCCCGGCTCAAGAGCCGGGCTTTTTATTCAGCTATTTACACTTAGTTGCCGTATACCGGCAGCTTGGCGCAGATGGCTTTGACTTTTTCGCGAACGGCGTCGATAACGGCTTCGTTGTTGATATCAGCCAGGATGTCGCAGATCCAGTTAGCCAGTTCACGGCACTCTTCTACTTTGAAGCCGCGAGTGGTAACAGCCGGAGTACCGAAACGCAGACCCGAGGTCACGAACGGGGAGCGTGGATCGTTCGGCACGGAGTTTTTGTTCACGGTGATGAACGCTTTGCCCAGTGCGGCGTCAGCGTCTTTGCCGGAGATTTCCTGCTTGATCAGCGACAGCAGGAACAGGTGGTTTTCAGTACCGCCCGATACCACGTCAAAGCCGCGCTCGATAAACACCGATGCCATGGCTTGGGCGTTTTTCACAACTTGTTGCTGGTAAGCCTTGAACTCTGGTTGCAGAGCTTCTTTGAAGCACACGGCCTTGGCGGCGATGACGTGCTCCAGTGGGCCGCCTTGCGAACCCGGGAAGACAGCCGAGTTCAGCTTCTTCTCGATGTCGGCGTTGGCCTTGGCCAGGATCAGGCCGCCACGTGGACCGCGCAGGGTTTTGTGAGTGGTGGTGGTGACCACGTCAGCAAACGGAACCGGGTTAGGGTAAACGCCAGCCGCTACCAGACCGGCTACGTGAGCCATGTCGACGAACAGGTAGGCGCCAACCTTGTCAGCGATAGCGCGGAAACGCGGGAAGTCCAGGATCTGCGAGTAGGCAGAGAAACCGGCCACGATCATTTTTGGCTTGTGCTCAACGGCCAGACGCTCTACTTCGTCGTAGTCGATCAGGCCGTTGGCGTCGATGCCATACTGGATGGCGTTGTACAGCTTGCCCGAGGACGAGACGCTGGCGCCGTGGGTCAGGTGACCGCCGTGTGCCAGGCTCATGCCCAGGATGGTGTCGCCAGCCGACAACAGGGCCAGGTAGACAGCGCTGTTGGCCTGGGAACCGGCGTGTGGCTGAACGTTGGCGTAATCGGCGCCGAACAGCTCTTTTGCACGGTCGATAGCCAGTTGCTCAACGACGTCGACGTATTCGCAGCCGCCGTAGTAGCGCTTACCCGGGTAGCCTTCGGCGTATTTGTTGGTCAGAACCGAGCCTTGAGCTTCCATGACCGCTGGGCTGGTGTAGTTTTCCGAAGCGATCAGCTCAATATGTTCTTCCTGGCGCTGAGCTTCTTGCTCCATGGCGGCAAAAAGGTCGGCGTCGAACTTGGCAAGTGTCAAATCACGGCTGAACATGGCGGTCCTCAGGGATCGGGGGGCAGAAAAGGAGGGCATTCTAACTCAATGGGTTTTATCTGGCATATGAATGCGATTCACGGTGATGAGAGGCAGGATTCACATGTGCAGTTCATCACTGGCCGCTTGCAGTTGCTTGACCAGTAGATGTGCTGGCATCGGGCGACCAAACAGATAGCCTTGCACTTCATCGCACCCATGCTCGCGCAAGAAATCCAACTGCTCCTGGGTCTCCACGCCTTCGGCGATGACGGCCAGGTTTAGGCTATGGGCCATTGCAATGATTGCACGGGCAATCTGCGCGTCCTGTTCGCCTGAGGGCAGGCCATCGACAAAGGTACGGTCGATTTTCAAGACATCGATCGGGAATTGCTTGAGGTAGTTGAGCGATGAATAACCGGTGCCAAAGTCGTCCACGGCAATGCTGAGGCCGAGGTTTTTCAGACTGGCCAGAATGTGCAGGGCTTCGCTGACTTCGCGCATCAGGATACTTTCGGTCAGCTCAAGCTCCAGGCAGGCAGGGGACAGGCCGGTCTCCTTGAGGATCGTTGCGATGCGCGTGCCCAGTTGGCCATCGGAAAACTGGCGCGCCGAGATGTTGACCGAGACTTTGGGCACGCGCACTTTGGCCTGGTGCCAGAGCTTGAGCTGGCGACAGGCCTCGGCCAGCACCCAGTCACCCACTTCGACCACCAGGCCCAGCTCTTCGAGTACCGGGATAAAGTCACCGGGCGGCACCAGTCCGCGCCTGGAGTGGTTCCAGCGCAACAGTGCTTCAACCCCGGTCAGCCGTTTGCCGTCGCCGCTGAATTGCGGCTGGTAAAAAAGGATGAACTCTTGCTGTTCAAGGGCGTGGCGCAGGTCGCTCTCAAGTTCCAGGCGCTCAAGGGCGCTGGCGTTCATGTCGGCCTGATAGAACTGGAAGTTGTTTTTGCCGCGCTCTTTGGCGTGGTACATCGCGGTGTCGGCGTTCTTCATCAACTGGCTGAGTTCGTTGCCGTCTTGCGGGCTCAAGGCAATGCCAATACTGGCGGTTACAAAGAACTCGCGACTTTCTAGTACAAAGGGTTTTACCAGGCTGGCAAGGATGTGCTCGGCCACGCTGATGGCCCGGTTCAAGGCCAGTTGACGGGTGGCTCGTGGTTGCAGGAGCAGGGTGAATTCGTCACCGCCCATACGCGCCACGGTGTCGTCGTCACCGACGCAGGCCAGCAAGCGGATGGCCATGTCCTTGAGCATTCGATCGCCTGCGGCGTGGCCCAGGGAATCGTTGATCGGCTTGAAACGGTCGAGGTCGAGGAACATCAGCACAACCCACGACTTGTTGCGTTCGGCCTGTTGCAACGCAGTGTGCAGGCGATCCTGAAACAGCGTCCGGTTAGGCAGGTGGGTCAGGGCGTCGTAGTAAGCCAGGCGGTGAATTCGCTGTTCACTGGCTTTGCGCTCGCTGATGTCACTGAAGAAGCACACGTAGCTGGCCAGATCACCCTCGTCATCGAGCACGGCAGTGATGCCGACCCACGCCGGGTAGTGTTCGCCGTTGAGACGCTTGAGCCAGACTTCGCCCTCCCATGTGCCATTGACATGCAGTTGCTTGAGCACATAGGTCAGGTGCGCGCGTTGTTGGGCATCAACGGTCAACATGCTCGGCAATTGGTCGAGCACCTGGGCCACGGCGTAGCCGCTGACCCGGCTAAAGGCTTCGTTGGCCTGCACGATATAACCGGCGGGGTCGGTAATCAGGATGGCCGAGGTGGAGTGCTCAAACACCGTAGCGGCCATGCGCAGGTCTTTTTCAGCACGACGTTGCTGACTGATATCACGGCCAACGCCCAGAATGCCTTCGAAGCCATCGTTTTCATCCCACACCAGTACCAGCCGCAGCTCGATGGGGACTTTATGCCCGTCGGCGCGCAAGCAGTCGAACAGGAACAACTGGGTTTGCACCTGGGCGCGCAGGGCCGAGAGTTGTCGAGGTGTGTGCAGGGCGGCGCGGATACGTTCGATCAGGCTGTAGATACCCTCCAGTTGTTGCGGGGTCGCGATAATTGACTGCCAGCCATTGTCGAACACCCATTGTGCGTCGTACCCCAGCACGGTCTGGATGGAGGGGCTGAGGTAGTTCATGCGCAACGTGCTGTCGGTGGAGAAAATCACATCGCTGATGCTTTCGGCCAGCATCCGGTAGCGCTGCTCGCTGTCACGCAGTGACTCACTGGCTTCGATCTGGTCGGTGATGTCTTTGGCCACCCCGACAATGCGCGTGACTTGATCCCCGGTGTCACGGGCAAAGGCCTGTTCACGGATGTCAAAGCGCCGCCAGGTGCCTTGCTGATGGCGAAAGCGCAACTGGCACTGCATCAAGTGCTTATAGCCATCTTCCCGTTGCTGCTGGCGCAGCTGGTGATAACGTTCGGCGTCATCCGGGTGCAGCAACAGTTCCCAGAAATACGCGCCCATTTCCTGAAGTTCGATGGCGCTGTAGCCCAGGGTCTGCCCAAGGTGATGGTTGCTGAATATGATCCGCTGGCTGATTACATTTTGCACATAGAGGTGGTCAGGTACGGTGCGTACGACATCCGACCAGAAACTTTCGCGCTCTTGCAGGGACAATTCGATCAGCTTGCGGCTTGTGATGTCGCTGATGCTCAGGATGACCGCGTGATAGTCCTGAGGGTCTTCAGGCAGGCGCAGTACCAGCCACACATGTTGATCCCGGCCGCTGGCATCGCTCAGCTTTACTTCCAGTTCAAGTTGCTGCTGTTGATCCAGTACGGTTTCGACGATTTGATAGCCAATGGCCGAACTGGTTTGGGGGCAGCCGTTAATCAGCTTCAGCCAGGCACCGTCCCCGGATTCGACCTCCAGCAGCTGCATGGCGACCTGATTGACTTCAGTGATGCGCAGTTGCGCAAATAATTGACTACGAAGCTGGGGGTGATCGCTTAGCCATTGCTTGAGGTCACTGCTGTCGTGGAGTTTTTCGCGCTCAAGAAATCCCGGCAAGCTGGACAGGTCGAGCACGCACAGGGCAACCCCGGTGCCTTCGAAAATATCGTGATAACGGCGGCGGCCTTCATGCAGTTGGCGTTGGCGGCGGCGCATGTTCAGCAGCGCAATGATCGGCAGCAACGAAAACAGCAAGCCGAGCAGGCATTTGACGATCAGTCCGGGCAGCAGTCGTTCAACTGCCTGGCGTTCATTGAACAGCCCGCGCAACTGCCAGTCGCTGTGATTGATGGGGCTCAGTTGTACGGTGTCGCTTTCATCCTGCTGGCTCAGGGTTGAGCCTGGCGAAACGGGGCTGTAGGCACGCTTCAGGACCTTGCGGGTTTTGACGTTTTCAATCAGCCATTGTGGCCGACTGCTGCTGGCGTTCTGGTGTGTCATGTTTTGCAGCAGTTCCGGGCTCATGCGCAGCAGCCAGTAACCACCGATATCGCCTGCGGGCTGGCGCAGTAACAAATAGAACACGCTGGCGTCAGCGTTATTGCTGAAGTAATAGCCGTCGGTACGTTTTCGCGAGGGGATCAGGCTTGCCCATTCAGCCAGGAATGCGGCGTCGGGGGTGGTGCCAGCGCTGTCGAACACGACCTGCCCGGCAGTGCTGAGCAAGACCAGGCTCTGGAGCGAGGGTACGTATTGATGCAGTTGATTGACCAGTGCCTGCTGTTGGCGCAGGGTTTTCGGCAGCGTATCGACAGGAAGCAGATTAAGGGCGGTTTCGGCCCGTACTTCCATGCTCAGGCTGATGTGGTCGGCCAGATCGGCACTGTAGTTGATGCTGTTTTGACGCTCTTGCTGGAGCGTTTCCTGGAACTGCTCAATCAACAACCAGAACAACATCGCCAGCAGCAACAGAACCAGAGTGGCCAACGCACTTTTCAACGTTCCGCGCACAGGCGTCCCAAGAAGTGGGTTGGACGCTTTATTCAGAGTGGGCGGCGTGACATTGGGCAACGTGTGATCCTGCAATTTGGCGGCATTGGCGCCAGGCCCCCTAAAGACGCCCAGAGGGCGCCTAGCATGCCTTGGGTTGTGGCAAAGTGCCAGCCCTCTGGTCTGCACTGGTTTGCCCTGTTCAGCGCATTCAGGTAGATTCGGGCGTCTACATTTATGCATTTTCTGCGAGCAGGCATTGATTTCGATCAGTCCCTGACTTTCTGCTATGGCCTGATCCGGGCATTGCTCGCACCTTATTCACTCGTCTCTGACCCTAGGTTCTCCATGGCTCAATACGTTTTCACCATGCATCGGCTGAGCAAAGTTGTTCCGCCGAAGCGGGAAATCCTGAAAAACATCTCCCTGTCGTTTTTCCCAGGCGCCAAGATTGGCGTACTCGGCTTGAACGGTTCGGGTAAATCCACCCTGTTGAAAATCATGGCGGGTGTCGATACCGAGTTCGACGGCGAAGCCCGTCCGATGCCCGACCTGAACATCGGTTACCTGCCCCAGGAACCGCAGCTGGATCCGAGCAAGACCGTGCGCGAAGTGGTTGAAGAAGCCGTGAGCGTCATCAAGGACGCTCAAGCGCGCCTGGATCAGGTTTACGCCGAATACGCAGACCCGGATGCCGATTTTGACAAGCTGGCTGCTGAACAGGCCAAGCTTGAGTCGATCCTGCAAGCGAGCGACGGTCACAACCTGGAGCGCCAGCTGGAAGTCGCTGCCGACGCCCTGCGTTTGCCAGCCTGGGATGCCAAGGTTGAGCACCTGTCGGGTGGTGAGAAGCGCCGTGTGGCCTTGTGCCGCTTGCTGCTGTCGGCCCCGGACATGCTGCTGCTCGACGAACCAACCAACCACCTGGATGCCGACTCGGTAGCCTGGCTTGAGCACTTCCTGCACGACTTCCCGGGTACCGTGGTTGCGATTACGCACGACCGTTACTTCCTGGATAACGTGGCGGGCTGGATCCTTGAGCTTGACCGTGGCGCGGGCATTCCTTACGAGGGCAACTATTCGGGTTGGCTTGAAGCCAAGTCCGATCGTCTGGCTGCCGAATCCAAGCAGCAGTCGGCCCATGAAAAGGCCATGAAAGACGAGCTGGAATGGGTCCGTAAAGGTGCCAAGGCGCGTCAGTCGAAGTCCAAGGCTCGTCTGCAGCGTTTCGAGGAACTGCAATCGCAGGAATTCCAGAAGCGCAGCGAGACCAACGAAATCTACATCCCGGCCGGTCCGCGCCTGGGTGACAAGGTTATCGAGTTCAAGAACGTGTCCAAGGGTTACGGCGATCGCGTGTTGATCGACAACCTGTCGTTCGCGATGCCTAAAGGCGCCATCGTTGGCGTGATCGGCGGTAACGGTGCCGGTAAGTCGACCTTGTTCCGCATGCTGATGGGCAAGGAACAGCCGGATTCAGGCAGCATCGAAGTCGGTGAAACCGTGCAACTGGCGTGCGTGGACCAGAGCCGTGACGATCTGGACGGCAGCAAGACTGTATTCCAGGCGATTTCTGACGGTTCCGATGTGATCCGCATCGGTAACTATGAAATCCCGTCGCGTACCTATGTAGGTCGTTTCAACTTCAAAGGGGGCGATCAGCAGAAGTTCGTCAAGGACCTGTCCGGTGGTGAGCGTGGTCGCCTGCACCTGGCCCTGACCTTGAAAGAGGGCGCCAACGTGCTGCTGCTCGACGAACCGTCCAACGACCTTGACGTTGAGACGCTGCGTTCGCTTGAAGAAGCTCTGCTGGACTTCCCTGGCGCCGCCATTGTGATCTCTCACGATCGGTGGTTCCTTGATCGCGTTGCGACTCACATCCTGGCGTACGAAGACGACTCGCAAGCTATCTTCTTTGAAGGTAACTACACCGAGTACGAAGCTGATCGTAAAAAGCGCCTCGGCGAAGCGGCCACTCAGCCGCACCGTGTGCGTCACAAAAAACTGGCCCAGTAAGGCCGGTTCGCAAGAAAAGACGGAGCCCCTCGGGGCTCCGTTTTTTTTTGGCAGAGCAATACTGTCCCTGTGGGAACAGTAGGTGGGTTTTTAGTGGTGCAAAAGTGGGTACAAGAAGCTTTTTTTTGGTGCGCAAAAGCCCGTGAAATCGGTTTAATTTATATAAATGCACCATTTAAATTCAGAACTGCGACATTTTGCGCTGTCGCGGTGCCACATGAATTGATAAAGTCCCGGTCAATCTCTGTTTAACGACAATAAATTTGCCGAGAATTAACCATGATCGAATCCGTCGACCAGTTCCTTGCCCGCCTGAAAAAACGTGACCCGGACCAGCCTGAATTCCACCAGGCAGTAGAAGAAGTCCTGCGCAGTTTGTGGCCGTTTCTTGAAGCCAATCCCCATTACCTCACTTCAGGCATTCTTGAGCGCATTTGTGAACCTGAGCGCGCGATCGTGTTCCGCGTATCCTGGGTTGATGATGAAGGCAAAGTGCGGGTTAACCGTGGTTTCCGTATCCAGATGAACAGCGCCATTGGCCCTTACAAGGGTGGTCTGCGGTTCCATCCGTCGGTGAACCTGGGCGTTCTGAAGTTCCTGGCGTTCGAGCAAACCTTCAAGAACTCCCTGACCTCGTTGCCTATGGGCGGCGGCAAGGGCGGCTCTGACTTCAACCCCAAGGGCAAGAGCGACGCTGAAGTCATGCGTTTCTGTCAGGCCTTCATGAGCGAGCTGTACCGCCACATTGGTTCGGACGTTGACGTGCCGGCAGGCGATATCGGTGTAGGCGCCCGTGAAATCGGCTTTATGTTTGGCCAGTACAAGCGCCTGAGCAACCAGTTCACTTCGGTGCTGACCGGCAAGGGCATGAGCTACGGCGGCAGCCTGATCCGCCCTGAAGCCACCGGCTTTGGTTGTGTGTACTTCGCGCAGGAAATGCTCAAGCGCAGCGGCCAACGTATCGATGGCAAGCGCGTAGCGATCTCTGGCTCCGGTAACGTGGCGCAGTATGCGGCGCGCAAAGTCATGGACCTGGGCGGCAAAGTGATCTCGCTGTCGGACTCCGAAGGCACGTTGTACTGCGAAGCTGGTTTGAGCGAGGAGCAGTGGGAAGCGCTGATGGACCTCAAAAACGTCAGGCGCGGTCGTATCAGCGAATTGGCCGGGCAGTTTGGTCTGGAGTTTCTGGCGGGCCAGCATCCGTGGAGTCTGGCGTGCGACATCGCATTGCCATGCGCCACTCAGAACGAACTGGACGCTGATGCGGCCCGTACACTGTTGAGCAATGGCTGTGTGTGCGTGGCAGAAGGCGCGAACATGCCGACTACCCTCGAAGCGGTCGATCTGTTTATCGAGGCCGGTATCTTGTTTGCACCGGGCAAGGCATCCAATGCCGGCGGCGTGGCGGTGAGCGGTCTGGAAATGTCGCAAAACGCCATGCGCCTGCTGTGGACGGCAGGAGAGGTCGACAGCAAACTGCATAACATCATGCAGTCGATCCACCATGCGTGCGTTCACTACGGCGAAGAAAACGGTCGGATCAACTACGTCAAAGGCGCGAACATTGCGGGCTTCGTCAAAGTCGCTGACGCCATGCTGGCCCAGGGCGTGGTGTAAGCCGGTTCCGTTCTTCTGTGGGAGCGGGCTTGCTCGCGATGCAAGCGACGCGGTGTATCTGTTGCGTCACGTCGATCCAATCGCGAGCAAGCCCGCTCCCACACGGTCTCTATCTAGTTGGCAAGCGCCTTGTGCTCAGCCAGTTCCTGCTCGATAAAGGCTGCAATCATGGCGCGGTAAACTGCTTCGGTGACGTTCGGGTTAGCGCCCAGTTCTGAGGCCAGCGCCCGGACTTTTGCAATCACCTGCTCAACCCGTTGCGGCGCCCTGACCGCATCGCTGTCTTTTTTGAACCGCGCCGCTTGCGATACGCAGGCACCCCGTTCGGCGATCAAGCCGACAATCTTGCGATCCAGCCCGTCGATTTTCTCGCGCACCTGTTCAAGGGAATCGTAGTTAACAGCCATGTCTTAAACCTCCTTTCAGTAGTGATACCACTTCAACTCCAGCATCACTTCGTTGACGGGTGAGGTCAACTTACTGAACTCACGTTGTGCACTCAGTCGCAGGCCCAGATTGCGCGAAACTTCCCATTGCTGGTTCAGGCTGAGGCTGCGGCGGACTTCACCGTTGGTGAAGTAATCACCTTTGGCTTCAAGACTCAGGTTACCCACCGGATTGCGCCAGAGAAGCCCTGTGTTAAACCCCGCTGCCGGTGAAACAAAGGCGGCGAAATCGTTGTTGTGCTCCACGCGCAGGGTGCCGAGGGTAAAGCCCAGCAGGTTTTCGCCCAACTGCCAGGTGCCGCCCGCGCCCCCATTGACGTGGCTGACCAGGCTTTCGTCGCCATGCTTGCCCAGCACCCGTTCCAGCCCGCCGCCCACTTGCCAGGACCAGGGTTGCAGCAAGTCGTTACGCGGGGTCAGGGAGCGAATGTTGGCCAGGTCCAGTTGCTGAACTTGCCACTTGTTACCTTCGTACTGGCGCAGCTTGAGTTGCAGGATTTCAATCTGCGCGCCCAGCGGAAAGCCGGGCGCGTTGTCGTTCAAGTCGTGGTAAGCCATGCGCAGGCCGTACTCGGCAAAGGCCTTGTCGTCACGGCTACCGGCCCCCAGTTGCCAGGTGCGCGATTCGTGGCCGTTTTCGGGCAACTCGGGTTGTTCGACCTGCAGTTCAGGAGCTGGATTCTGGTTGATGGCGCGCAGCAGTTCGAAGCTGCGCTGGGAGCGCGCCGGGTCACGTTCGAGACCGTTTGCCCGGTAGCGTTCAAGACGATAAGCGGCGTCGATAATCAGCGCCTGGCGTTCTTTTGGCAGCGCCTTGAAGGTCGGTTTTTGCAATTGGGCCTGATCGGCGCTGATCTGCAGCACCCATTGCTGTTCCTCAGGATCGAGGATTTTGGCGCGATCCAGCAGTTCACGTTCCCGGGAAGGACGGTATTCGATACTTTCAACCAAGCCCGCTTCCTTGACCGCTTTCACGGTGTCGGTGGGGATCGCGGTCAGCGGGAACTGGGTGGTCAGTTGCAAGCCGGGACGTGCCACTTGCAACAACTCCAGCAGGCGATACGAGCAGTTTTCGTCAAAGAAGAAATAGTCGAACTGGATCTGTTTGAGCTCCCACACATGCTCGACCATGCGCTGGGTTTCTTCAGGAGTCAGATTGAGTCGGTATTCCCACAGGTCACGGTTTTCGAGGCTGCGGTACTCGGAGAGCTTTTCCTGGTAGGGCACCAGCGCGAACAGGCCGGGATAGCCACCGGCCAACCCCTTCCATGCATACAAAATGCTGTTGTCGGAACCCTCAATGTAGGCGCCGAAATTGATCGCGTAGCTGAGCAGGGCGGTCTTGTTGTTCTGCACATCGGCCTGGTCGATACGCAACAAGGTGTGGCCGAACATCGAGGACGGGCTGTTCAGGTAGGCCGCCGGGAAAATCATCACCGTGCTGTGCGGTGCAACGTCCTTGAACCATTGCGTGAACTCTGCGCATTCGGCCTTGGGCAGGTCGGTCAGGTTCAACTGGGCCTTGAGCCATCGGGTGCGGGCCGGGTACACGCACTGCGGGTGTTTGTCCCCCAGGCTCAAGGGCGAATACAAGGCCTGGACGGTGGCACGCAGTTCGGCGTCCGGGTGATGGGCGCCGTCGGGGGCCAGAAAGAATTTGTCGTCGCTGACATAGCTGCGCCAGCCGCTCAACTTGCCGGCTTCATAGTGTCCCAGAGAGATCCAGAACGGGTCGTTGGCCAACTGCTGAACACGTTGATCGTCGATATGGGGTGCGGCATACAGCGGGGCGCAGGCACAGAGCGCCAGATAGGCAAGGCGTTTGAGCATGTTCGGCAACTGTTGTCAGACGAAGAGGGGTGACGCAGGAGAATACCCGCTCCCGGAGGAGCGGGCAGATCTCATTTACTACGCAGCAGTGGCGTATTTGGCCAGGCGGGCATCGCCTTTGAGGATAGCCAGGGTGTTGTTGTGAACATCTTCAGCCGTTACATCGGCCTTGCTGAAGATTTGCTGGAAGTGCTCGTGGGTGACGGCGGCAAAATGCGCGCGATCTTCAGGGGCGACGCCCAGTACCACCGCGTAGGTGGTCAGTGCTTCGCCATTGCCTTTGGCCATGTCTTCGGACAGTTCGTTGATCATGCCATTCATGGCAATCCACGATTTGCCGCCGTAGGTCAGGGCGTCCTTGGTCGTACAGCCGTTGGTGCCGGAGGTCATGCCGAAGGTTGCGTTACCGGACGTGCCGTTGGTGGTGGATGCCAGGAAGTGAGCAGGGGTGCCGCGCTGACCTTCAAACAGCATGTTGCCCCAACCGCAGTTCGGACCGCCCGGGGCTTGCGCCATGGCATTGAGGGAAACAACTGTAAAGAGAGTACCGAGAAGAATCCGTTTCATAAGCTTTGTTCTCTATATGTGTGCAACCAATGGACAAGGGTTTCTGGCCCTGAAGCGCCAGTACGAGCCGGTTATGCCTTCCAGCCGCGTAACAGCTTGGAGTCTAGGCTCGATCGGCAGGTTCCGTGGTTTTTTGTAAAACAATCTCTGTTGGCGCACATTTTTTGCCCGTAAACACGATGGGGTGAGCTTTACCGTGTTGTACGCCTTGCCAGTGATGTACAGCCAGCGCCAGAATGCTGCCATCTGCCCCGCCCGATGTAAGGAAGCCCGATGCCTGATTCTGTTGCCACCAGCTTGCGTCTAGCGCCTGATGCGCTAACCCGTCCTTTCTCTGCTGAACAGTTCAGCTTCTCGAATACCAATGATTTAGAACCTTTTCGCGGCATTCTCGGCCAGGAGCGTGCGGTCGAAGCCCTGCAGTTTGGCGTGGCCATGCCACGTCCGGGTTACAACGTTTTTGTGATGGGCGAGCCGGGTACGGGCCGCTTCTCATTCGTCAAACGCTACCTCAAGGCCGAGGGCAAGCGCCTGAAGTCCCCGAGCGATTGGGTGTACGTCAATAATTTTGACGAGCCCCGTGAGCCACGTGCCCTGGAATTGCCTTCGAGCAGCGCGGGTGCATTTATTGCCGATATCAACCACCTGATCGACAACCTGCTGGCGACCTTTCCGGCGGTGTTTGAGCACCCGACGTATCAACAGCGCAAGAGCGCGATCGATCGTGGCTTCAATCAGCGGTACGACCGTGCGCTGGATGTGATCGAGCGGCTGGCGCTGGAAAAAGGCGTTGCGTTGTATCGCGACAGCAGCAACGTGGCCTTCACGCCGATGAGTGATGGCAAGGCCCTGGATGAGGCCGAGTTTTCGCAATTGCCTGAGGTTGAGCGAGAGCGCTTCCATGAGGATATTTCCGGACTGGAAGAGCGGCTGAACGAAGAACTGGCCAGCCTGCCGCAATGGAAGCGCGAGTCGAACAATCAACTGCGCCAACTGAACGAAGAAACCATCACCCTGGCGTTGCAGCCGTTGCTGTCGCCGTTATCGCAGAAGTACGCCGAAAATGGTGCGGTCTGCGGTTATCTGCAAGCCATGCAGGTGTACTTGCTGAAAACCGTGGTCGAGCAATTGGTCGACGACAGCAAGACCGACGCCCAGGCCCGCAAGTTGCTCGAAGAGCAGTACCTGCCCAGCCTGGTGGTAGGCCAGCCGCTGAGCGGTGGTGCGCCGGTAGTGTTTGAGCCGCACCCCACGTATGACAATCTGTTCGGCCGTATTGAGTACAGCACCGACCAGGGCGCGCTTTACACCACGTACCGGCAGTTGCGGCCGGGCGCGCTGCATCGTGCCAACGGTGGGTTTTTGATTCTTGAAGCCGAGAAAATGCTCAGTGAGCCCTTTGTGTGGGATGCCCTGAAGCGTGCCCTGCAATCGCGCAAGTTGAAGATGGAGTCTCCGCTGGGCGAGATGGGCCGTCTGGCGACCGTCACCCTCAACCCGCAAGTCATTCCCTTGCAGGTCAAGGTCGTGATCATTGGTGCCCGCCAGCTGTATTACACGCTGCAGGACCTTGATCCGGACTTCCAGGAGATGTTCCGGGTGCTGGTGGACTTCGACGAAGACATTCCGATGGTCGATGAAAGCCTTGAGCAGTTCGCTCAGTTGCTGACCACCCGGACTTCAGAAGAAGGCATGGCGCCGCTGACCGCCGATGCGGTAGCGCGTCTGGCGACCTACAGCGCACGCCTGGCCGAGCATCAGGGGCGTTTGTCGGCGCGTATCGGTGATCTGTTCCAGCTGGTCAGCGAGGCGGATTTCATTCGTCACCTGGCGGGCGATGAGATGACCGATGCCGGCCATATCGAGCGTGCGCTGAAGGCCAAGGCCACGCGTACCGGTCGAGTGTCGGCGCGCATTCTTGATGACATGCTGGCAGGGATCATTCTGATCGACACCGATGGCGCGGCCGTGGGCAAGTGCAACGGCCTGACCGTGCTGGAAGTCGGCGACTCGGCCTTTGGTGTACCTGCGCGGATATCCGCCACGGTGTATCCGGGAGGCAGCGGTATCGTCGATATCGAGCGTGAAGTTAACCTGGGTCAGCCGATTCACTCCAAGGGCGTGATGATTTTGACCGGGTACCTGGGCAGCCGTTATGCACAGGAATTCCCGCTGGCGATTTCAGCCAGTATCGCGCTGGAACAGTCCTACGGTTATGTCGATGGCGACAGTGCCTCGCTGGGTGAGGCCTGTACGTTGATTTCGGCGCTGTCCAAAACGCCACTCAAACAGTGTTTTGCCATCACCGGTTCCATCAACCAGTTTGGTGAAGTGCAGGCGGTGGGCGGGGTCAACGAGAAGATCGAGGGCTTCTTCCGGCTCTGTGAAGCGCGGGGGCTTACAGGCGAGCAGGGGGCAATTATCCCGCAGGCCAACGTGGCGACCCTGATGCTGGATGAGAAGGTGCTGCAGGCGGTGCGTGATGGCAAGTTCCACGTGTACGCGGTGCGTCAGGCCGATGAGGCGTTGAGCCTGTTGGTGGGTGAGCCTGCCGGTGAGCCGGATGAAGAGGGCCAGTTCCCTGAAGGCAGCGTCAATGCGCGCGTGGTAGAGCGGTTGCGTGTGATCGCTGAAATGATCAACGACGACGACCTCAAGGAGGCCGAGAAGGAGTTGCTGGCTGAGGCCCTGGCAGCGAAGAAACCGGCCTGACCCCCTGAAAGATGTCATGTGTGGGGGCGGGCTTGCTCGCGATCCGATCGCGAGCAAGCCCGCTCCCACAAATCACCGATACCCATCGAATAAGCCGTTGGTCATTGGCGACTTTTCTTATGCGCTTTTTCTTCTATTCTCAGGGCATGGACTCCACTGTCGTCACCGGACGATGCAGCCCGTAGTGTGCGGCTGAAGACAGGATCTATCGAGGGTCGCCGCCATGTCGCGCAACCTTTGCCTTACTCGCCAATGCTTGGGCCTGGTGACTCGTATTGAATGCAGCATTCGACCGCTGGCAGGCAATAACGGGATGTGGACGCTTCTCTTTGCTGCAGGTCTGGCAGGTGAGCAGCCCTCTACAATCAAGGCGCAAGGCCCGTTCACAGGGCCTTTCGTGGCCGAAACCATTCTTGAATCAATCGTTGAAAGCCTGACGTTGCACGGTTATCGGCTCGCGGACGATCCGCAGATCTGGTGCCTGCATGTGCAGGCCCAGTTGCGTCAGATCAATGGCGGGCGCTGCAGCGCGTCCCACTAAAACGGCGGTTTTATTGGGGGGTGCTGGCTGGCGCAGCTTTGTCGAGTTTGACTTCAAACCCATATTCGACAGGGTTCAGGGCTGTGCGTGCATAGCTTTCAAGTTGAGTCGGCTGACCATAAAAGTAATGCACGTCGAACACTGGCGGGCCATCTGGCTCGGCGCTATGGCTGACAGCTACCACTTCCTTCAGGTAGTTACCCGTGCCGTCTTTTGCATAAAAGCGCCAGGCCTCTTCCGGGAACAATTTTTGATCAACGATCAGGGTATTGCCTTTGAGCTCAAGGCCTTTGGGCAGGTGGGCGACATCCAGTACCTGCTTGTCTATGTCCGCGATAAACAGCGGGATTGAGCCAATCGCATAGGCCGGTGTTTCGGGGAACAGGTTCAGGTCGTAGGTGATGACACCCGCGTTGGGGTCCACATCAAAGGCTTCGATGGGCAGTTCGAGCGGCTCGCTGCGGTTGCCATTTTCATCTTCGGCAAAGAAGGTCACGGGTGCGTCGGATTTTTGCGGGAGCGCCCCGAGCATTTCGTCGTTGAAGGTGGCCGGGTGGCTGAACTCAAGGGTTGCCGCGCTGGCATCGTCCACTGACTGGCTGATCACCACGCTCTTTTCCAGTTGCTCCGGGTCAAGGGTGGCGTTCTTGAGGTAGCTGGCGGCCTGGTCGTCATACACCACAACGTTGATCGGGAGCGCCTGAATCTCTTTGCCCACCACGTTTTTGTCGAGCTTGAGCACTGGCAGGTCGAGGGATTTGCGGGTGACATTGGCCGTGGAGAAATCGAGCACGTTGATATCGACACTCTCTACCGTGCCGTTGAAGTACACCTTGCTGTAGTGGTGGGGGTGCTTCTGCTCAAAGGCTTGTTGCTCGTTATCCAGTTGCTGCTCAAAAGCCTCGCTCCAGGCGGTTTGCTTGAGCATTTCGGCCAGTTGCTGCTGATAAAAGGCCAGTTGTTCGGCGTTTTCGTTAATCGAACCCGAGCGTGACAGAAACTGTCCGGAGTGGTCGCGGGCCTGGATGATCAGCGGGTTGAGCGGGGTATCTCGTACCTGTTCTGCCAGCGGGGCGCTGTTGACGATATCCACTTCGGCATAGTTTTGACCCAGCGTCAGCAGGGTCACGCTGATTGTGCCGTCGGTACGGGTTTTGCCCACATCCTTGGCATTCAGGTTGAAGTTGACCACCTTGCCTGGCGCGATCACTTCCACTTTGCCATGCAGGATCAGGGGTTGGGGTTGTCGAGTGTTCTCGACCTCAAGCCCGTCAATGTAGGGGTAAGTGACGGTCAGGTCGTCCGGGTTGCTCAGGTTGGCGCTGGAGGGGCTTAGCTGGATGCCTGGGTCGGTTTCAGACCACTCGGGAGCAAAGGGCACCACCTGCTTGTTGCTCAGGGTCACGGACTGCCATTCCAGCGCGTGGGGGAACGGGAATTCGGACGCGCTATTGAGCGGGAACGGGAAGACGGGTTCCAGGTCCGTCAAGTAATCGGAGCTGGAGTTTTTGCGCAGTACAAACAGACCGTTGATATAGGTATCGCTTAACGCCTGGCTGCTGGGGTAGTGCTTAAGCAGTGCAAGGTCGTCCGTGGCGTATTCGGTCTCGATGGGTTTGTCTTGAAGCTTGAGGCGCGCACGCTCCAGCAACAGCAAAGAACCGCCCAGGTCGGCGATTGCATCTTTGAGCTGTTGATCCTTGATGGTGTCCAGGCTCTGTTCAAACGCAGCACTGCGTTCTTCCAGAGTGGCCTGCTGGTGTTCGTCGTCAGGCGAGCAGCCGGCAATGGCGAGCACAGCCATCGAAAACCCAAAACAGGCCAAGGGAAATCGCAGATCCATGGTTCGGTTTTCCTGTCCGTAAACAATGCTTGAGAGGAGGACACTAGCAGAAAATGTTTTTACAGGCTGTTTCGAAGCCTTTAACTATGCGGTTTTCTCACTGATATACTCGCGCCCATTTTTTTAATTCCTGTGAGATTCAATGGAACGCTTTATCGAAAACGCAATGTACGCCTCGCGCTGGATTCTGGCGCCTATTTACTTCGGGCTCTCGCTGGGTCTGTTGGCTTTGGCGTTGAAGTTCTTTCAGGAAGTGTTTCACGTAATCCCCAACGTGTTTGCGTTAAGTGAGTCGGATTTGATCCTGGTCATTTTGTCGCTGATCGACATGGCACTGGTGGGCGGCCTGTTGGTGATGGTGATGATTTCCGGATACGAGAACTTCGTCTCGCAACTGGACATCGACGACCACAAGGAGAAGCTCAGCTGGCTGGGCACCATGGACTCAACCTCGCTGAAGATGAAAGTGGCAGCGTCGATCGTGGCGATCTCCTCGATTCACCTGCTGAGAGTGTTCATGGATGCGCGCAATATCGAGACCGAGTACCTGATGTGGTACGTGATCATTCACATGACCTTTGTGGTATCGGCCTTTGCGATGGGCTATCTGGATAAATTGACCAAACACTGACCCCAAGCCTGTGCGCGCACACGAACCCGGGCTGCGAAGGCTTTGAGGGCTGTGGTAGTCTGCTGGCCCTTTTTTGGTTCCGGGTGTTCGGGGGCTGCGGTTAACGTGGCATTTTCCGGGCACCCCCACAGCGGAGCAGTGTTATGTCCGAAGTAAATCTGTCGACCGACGAAACTCGTGTTAGCTATGGCATTGGCCGTCAGCTGGGCGACCAACTGCGCGACAACCCGCCACCGGGCATCAGCCTGGATGCAATCCTGGCTGGCCTGACTGACGCTTTCGCGGGCAAGGAAAGCCGTGTAGGTCAGGAAGAAATGTCGGCCAGCTTCAAAGTGATCCGCGAGATCATGCAAGCTGAAGCGGCTGCCAAGGCAGAAGCTGCTGCAGGCGAAGGCAAGGCATTCCTGGCTGAAAACGCCAAGAAAGACGGCATCACCACCCTGGCTTCCGGCTTGCAATTTGAAGTTGTGACTGCAGGTGAAGGCGCCAAGCCATCCCGTGAAGACACTGTACGTGTTCACTACCACGGCACCCTGATCGACGGCACTGTGTTTGACAGCTCCTACGATCGTGGTCAGCCAGCTGAGTTTCCGGTTGGCGGCGTGATTGCCGGCTGGACTGAAGCCCTGCAACTGATGAACGCCGGCAGCAAATGGCGCATCTACGTGCCGAGCGAACTGGCTTACGGCGCCCAAGGCGTTGGCAGCATTGCTCCGCACAGCGTGTTGGTATTCGACGTTGAGCTGCTGGACGTTCTGTAAGAACCCGGTGCTTTAACGTTGGCTGCGGGTTTGCTGGCAAACCCGCAGCTGCACCGGCCACGTCATATGTGTATTTTGGCGTTGTGCTGATGAGTGTCAGTCGTGCCGCAAGGGCGCAATGCTCGGGCATAGCAAAATAGAAACAAATTGCGCACCAGCTCCTTGAGCACTACCGGTTCGCTTGAGTTGAGCCCGCTGAAATCCAGGTCGCCCTGGTCCTGCAGTTCGTTCAGCGCTTCTTCTTCCAGTACCGCACAGACTTCCCCGGTTTCCCGATGCAGGATTCGCAGATAGGGATGTGGACGGTCCAGCCAGGCATCAATTAAATAAGTCATGGTCGTCATCTCCTTGATGAATACCAATGAGAATAATTCTTATTCAATTAATAGCAAGTGCCTATTGGCGGATTTATCGTCTTTGTGCGTTAGAGCTGCTGCGGATCAAGGTTGATGGCTTTTTGATGTTGCGCGGGAGTGTTGCGAGGGAAATTGCACCTTCCTGCGCTAAACGCAGGAAGGAAAGCAACAGGATCAGACTTTACGCACGAACTCGGATTTGAGTTTCATGGGGCCGATACCGTCGATCTTGCAATCGATATCGTGGTCGCCATCGCACAGGCGAATGTTTTTGACCTTGGTGCCCACTTTGACCACCAGGGACGTGCCCTTGATTTTCAGGTCCTTGATGACGGTGATGGTGTCGCCGTCGGTCAGTACAGTACCTGCGGAGTCCTTGTAGACTTTTTCATCGCTGGCTTCTTCCGCTACGCCATTGGCAGACCACTCATGGGCGCATTCCGGGCAGATCAGCTGGGCGCCGTCTTCGTAGGTGTATTCGGAATTGCATTTTGGGCAGGGCGGCAACGTGCTCACTAAAGCTCCTTAAGAGTCAGGATGGCTAAAAGGCGCGCATTATATAGGGTTTTAGTGCGGGGCGGGGAATGGCGGGGCAGATTGACCGTGTGGGAGCGGGCTGCCCGCGATTGGAGCGCCGCGGTGGCGGCGCTTGCATCGCGAGCAAGCCCGCTCCCACAGGCAGTTAGTGCGTGCGCGCTACTGCAAATTCGCTCAGCTCAACCAGTGCGTCGCGGTATTCGCTTGGCGGCAGGGCTTGAAGGCAAACAATTGCGCGGGCTACGTAGTCACGAGCCAGTTGAGCGGTGTACTCCAGCGAGCCGGAGGCCTCAACGGCGGCACGAATGCTCTCCAGGTCTTCAATGCCACCTTTCTGGATGGCCTTGCGCACCAGGGCTGCCTGTTCGGGCGTGCCTTCGCGCATGGTGTAGATCAATGGCAGTGTCGGCTTGCCTTCGGCCAGATCGTCACCGACGTTCTTGCCCAGGGTTTCGGCGTCGCCGCGGTAGTCGAGCAGGTCATCCACCAACTGGAAGGCTACGCCCAGGTGATCGCCAAAGGTTCGCAACGCTTCGCTTTGTTCTGGCGTGGCACCGGCCAGTGCTGCGGCACTGTGGGTCGAAGCCTCGAAGAGCATCGCGGTTTTGCCGCGAATGACTTCCATATAGGTTTCTTCAGTGGTGCTGGCATCGCGCACTTTGGACAACTGCAACACTTCGCCTTCGGCAATGATGCGGGTGGCTTGCGACAGGATTTTCATCACTGGCATCGAGCCCAGCTCAACCATCATTTCGAAGGAGCGCGAATAGAGGAAGTCGCCAACCAGAACGCTGGGCGCGTTGCCCCACGTTGCATTGGCTGTTTTGCGACCACGGCGCATGCCCGACATGTCGACCACGTCGTCGTGCAGCAGAGTGGCGGTGTGCAGGAACTCGATGGTCGCGGCCAGCAGGCGCATATCGTCGCCTTCGCGGCCAAGGGCCTTGCCGCACAGCAGCACTAATAAAGGACGCAGGCGTTTGCCGCCGGCTGAAGTAATGTAGTCGCCGATTTTTGAGACCAGCGGTACGCGTGAAGTCAGCTGCTTCTTGATGATGCCATCGACGGCGCTAAAATCGTCCGCCACCGCGCGGTAGAAAGCTTGGGGTTGCATCAGCGACAGGTGCTCCAGAAGGGTTGCGCGGCATGCTAGGTCGGGGGGCTGGGCCTGTCAAGGCGCGATAGACGGCCCCTTGCAACCCCGGCATGGCTTGCGTACAATCGCGCACCCTGAACTTCCTGGGCAGCACCTGCCTTACGCAATTGCACTTGGGCCGTTCCAGCCCCATGCAGCCATGCCAGCCAATACCTTTACCTATAAAGCGCTGGGTGAGCAGGATTATCGGAGAAATACCATGTCGTACGCAGTAATCGTTACTGGTGGCAAGCAATACAAAGTAGCTCCAGGTGAATACCTGAAGATCGAAAAACTGGAAATCGCTACCGGCGAATCCGTAACTTTTGATCGCGTTCTGTTGGTCGCCAATGGCGATGACGTGAACATCGGCGCTCCAGTTGTTCCTGGCGCCACTGTTGTTGCTGAAGTGATCTCCCAAGGTCGTCACGATAAAATCCGCATCATCAAGTTCCGTCGTCGTAAGCACCACATGAAGCGTATGGGCCACCGCCAGTGGTACACCGAGATCAAAATCACCGGTATTCAGGCTTAATTTCAGCCTAATTCCTCACTAGGAGAATTGACTCATGGCACACAAAAAAGCTGGTGGTAGTACCCGTAACGGTCGCGACTCAGAAGCCAAACGCCTTGGCGTGAAGATGTATGGCGGCCAGGCTATCATTCCGGGCAACATCATCGTGCGTCAGCGCGGCACCCAATTCCACGCTGGCTACGGCGTTGGTATGGGTAAAGATCACACCCTGTTCGCGAAAGTGGAAGGCGTGATCAAGTTCCAGGTTAAAGGCGCCTTCGGTCGTCGCTATGTAAGCATTGTTCCGAAGACTGCAGTCGTCGCGGCGTAATAGCTTGGTAGCTGGAAGAGCCCTGTCTTGCGACGGGGCTTTTTCGTTTGTGGGGTGAGTCTCTTGCAAAACTGTTTGTATGGGCTGCTGGCGCTGGATTTTACGGTCGTTGATTGAGGTCGCTGCGCTCATTTTTGCAAGAGTCTTATGTCTTGGTTTTTATCGGCTCGTCCTGATGACGAGAGGCGTGTTTTGTTATGAAGTTTGTTGATGAAGTATCGATCAAAGTAAAAGCAGGCGACGGTGGTAACGGTTGCATGAGCTTCCGTCGTGAGAAATTCATCGAAAACGGTGGTCCGAACGGTGGTGATGGTGGTGACGGCGGCTCGATCTACATGATCGCCGACGAAAACCTCAACACCCTGGTTGATTACCGCTACACCCGTCACTTCGATGCCCAACGCGGCTCGAACGGCGGCAGTGCAGATTGCACAGGTCGCAAGGGTGAAGATCTGGAGCTGCGTGTTCCGGTCGGCACCACGGTGATCGATGCGGGCACTCAGGAAATCATCGGCGACCTGACCAAGGCCGGCCAGCGTTTGCTGGTGGTTCATGGTGGTTGGCACGGTCTGGGCAACACCCGTTTCAAATCCAGTACCAACCGGGCTCCACGCCAGACCACTCCGGGTAAGCCGGGTGAGCAGCGTGACCTGAAACTGGAGCTGAAAGTGCTGGCTGACGTTGGTCTGCTGGGCTTGCCGAATGCCGGTAAAAGTACCTTTATCCGTTCGGTGTCTGCGGCCAAGCCAAAGGTAGCGGATTATCCGTTCACCACGTTGGTGCCAAACCTGGGTGTAGTCAGCGTGGATCGCTGGAAGAGCTTTGTGATTGCCGATATTCCCGGCTTGATCGAAGGTGCTTCTGATGGTGCGGGCCTGGGGATTCGCTTCCTCAAGCACTTGGCGCGTACCCGTCTGTTGCTGCACCTCGTCGACATGGCGCCGGTTGAAGGCAGTGAAAGCGCTGCTGATACCGCAGAAGTCATCGTCAACGAGCTGACCAAGTTCAGTCCGTCCCTGGCTGAGCGTGATCGTTGGTTGGTCTTGAACAAGTGCGATTCGTTGCCGCAAGACGAGCATGATGCGCGTGTTAAAGAAGTGGTCGATCGTCTGGAGTGGGCGGGTCCGGTTTACGTGATTTCGGCCATCGCCAAAATCGGTACCGACAAGCTGTGCCACGACATCATGCGTTATCTGGAAGATCGTGCTGACCGTCTGGCCAATGACCCGGCCTACAAGGAAGAGTTGGCTGAGCTTGATCAGCGCATCGAAGATGAGGCGCGTGCGCAGTTGCAAGCGCTGGATGACAAGCGTGCCCTGCGCCGCAGCGGCGTGAAGAGCGTCCACGACATCGGCGACGATGACTGGGATGAAGAAGACGTTGAAGACGATGATGGTCCTGAAATCATTTACGTCCGCGACTGATTCGTTGCAGTAAACTACAGCGCCGCTCAATGAGCGGCGTTTTAGCATCTACGAGTTGGTAATCAAAAATAATTCCATGGGTAGCGCTCGGTCGCGCTGCTCTCAGGCATAGGTTGGATGATGATGCGGAGCAAGGTGACGGGTGCGCAGCGCTGGGTGGTCAAGATCGGCAGCGCGTTGCTGACAGCGGATGGCAAAGGCCTGGATCGCGTAGCGATGGGGGTTTGGGTCGAGCAGATGGTGGCGTTGCACGAGGCTGGCGTTGAGCTGGTGCTGGTGTCTTCGGGTGCGGTTGCGGCCGGTATGAGTCGATTGGGCTGGACGGTGCGACCGAGTGCCATGCACGAACTGCAGGCGGCTGCGGCCATTGGTCAGATGGGTCTGGTGCAAGCCTGGGAGTCGAGCTTTGCCGAGCACTCCCGGCATACCGCACAAATCTTGCTGACCCATGACGATCTGTCTGATCGCAAGCGTTACCTCAACGCCCGCAGTACCTTGCGTGCGCTGGTGGAGTTGGGCGTGATCCCGGTCATCAATGAAAATGACACGGTGGTCACGGACGAAATCCGCTTTGGCGACAACGATACGCTGGCGGCGCTGGTGGCCAATCTGGTCGAGGCGGACCTGCTGGTGATTCTGACCGATCGCGACGGCATGTTTGATGCCGATCCGCGCAATAACCCCGATGCAAAAATGATTTACGAAGCCCGTGCCGATGACCCTGCGCTGGATGCAGTGGCGGGCGGTACGGGGGGTGCGCTGGGTCGTGGCGGCATGCAGACAAAGTTGCGTGCGGCGCGTCTGGCGGCCCGTTCGGGTGCGCATACCATCATCGTAGGTGGGCGTCTGGAGCGTGTGCTGGATCGTCTGAAGGCTGGCGAGCGCCTGGGCACGTTGCTGTCTCCTGAGCGTGGCCTGCTGGCAGCGCGCAAGCAGTGGCTGGCCGGGCACTTGCAGACCCGCGGCACGCTGGTGCTGGATGAGGGGGCTGTCGCGGCCTTGTCCAAGGGCAATAAAAGCTTGTTGCCGGTAGGGGTCAAGGCGGTTCAGGGCGGTTTCCGTCGCGGAGAAATGGTGGTGTGTGTGGCGCCGGACGGGCGAGAAATTGCCCGTGGCCTGGCTAACTACAGCGCTGCGGAAGCGCAAAAAATTATTGGGCAGTCATCGGATGCGATTGTCGGCTTGCTGGGTTATATGGCGGAGCCAGAGCTGGTTCATCGCGATAACCTGATCCTGGTTTGAATGTGAGGTGTGGCATGCGCTTGATTGGCGGTTTGTTGGGGTTGATGTTGGCGATGCCATTGCTGGCGTCGGCTGAAGAAATTGGCACGGTGTCGACGGTATTCAAATTTGTCGGGCCGAACGATCGCATTGTGGTCGAGGCGTTCGATGATCCGAAGGTCGATGGCGTGACTTGCTACTTGTCTCGTGCCAAGACGGGTGGGATGAAAGGCGGGCTGGGTTTGGCTGAGGATCGCGCTGAAGCCTCGATTGCGTGCCGTCAGACCGGTCCGATCAGCTTCAAGGGTGAGCTCAAGGATGGTGAGGAGGTGTTCAAGGAGCGCACTTCGCTGGTGTTCAAGACCATGCAGGTGGTGCGTTTCCTCGACAAGAAGCGCAATACGCTGGTGTATCTGGTGTACAGCGATCGCCTGATCGAAGGGAGTCCGCAGAACGCAGTGACGGCGATTCCTATCTTGCCGTGGGCGCACGAGTAACGGGTCTCAATTAAAAAAGCTGCGGTTATCGCAGCTTTTTTTTACCCATTTTTTACTGTGTTGGTGCTTTGACGCTTTGACGTTTTTGTAGTCGTTGACGAGCGTTGTGTTCAGAAGGGGGCAAATCACAGGCAATAAAAAACCGACCCTGAGGTCGGTTTTTTAAAAAGCTTATCGCTTAAGCGGCGGTCGCAAGGTTCAAAGCCTTGACGTGGCCATTCAGGCGGCTCTTATGGCGAGCAGCTTTGTTCTTGTGGATGATACCTTTATCGGCCATACGGTCGATAACAGGAACAGCCAGAACATAAGCAGCTTGCGCTTTAGCAGCGTCTTTTGCGTCGATGGCCTTAACTACATTCTTGATGTAGGTACGAACCATGGAACGCAGGCTGGCGTTGTGGCTGCGACGCTTCTCAGCCTGTTTTGCACGTTTTTTGGCGGAAGGTGTGTTGGCCACCGTCGAGCTCCTCGAAAGACTTTTGGGAAATAACAAACAAAATAGGCCGCGAATCATGCCGATGACGAGAACTCTTGTCAAGGGCGTTTGATGCGATCCGCTGAGTGGTGGATCGAGGCAGACGGGATATTTATTTCCGGCGCTTGACCTGTAAACTCGCGAGCTTGGCTCTGTGCTGTTGCGGCGCGCAGTATCGCATAAGTGGGCGCTTTGTTCGCCTGCTCTTTCTCTATAGGCAAAAACTCTTTCAATGAACCTGCTCAAGTCGTTGGCTGCCGTCAGCTCAATCACCATGATTTCCAGGGTTCTGGGCTTCATTCGCGACACGATCATTGCGCGTGCCTTTGGTGCCGGGATGGCCACGGATGCGTTCTTTATTGCCTTCAAACTGCCTAATTTGCTGCGCAGGATTTTCGCCGAGGGTGCTTTTTCCCAGGCTTTTGTGCCGATTTTGGCGGAATACAAGAGCCAGAAAGGCGAGGAGGCGGCCCGTACATTTGTGGCGTATGTCGCCGGGCTTTTAACCCTGGCACTGGCCATTGTTACCGTGCTGGGCATGGTCGCTGCTCCCTGGGTCATCTGGGCAACCGCCCCGGGCTTTGCCACGACCCCGGAAAAATTCGAGCTGACCAGTGACATGCTACGGGTCACGTTCCCTTATATATTGCTGATCTCGCTGTCATCGCTGGCGGGGGCGATCCTCAATACCTGGAACCGATTTGCAGTGCCGGCCTTCGTGCCGACCCTGCTCAACGTCAGCATGATCATTTTTGCGCTGTTCCTGACGCCGTATTTCGATCCGCCGATCATGGCGCTGGGTTGGGCGGTGCTGGTCGGCGGCCTGGCCCAGCTGCTGTTCCAGCTGCCCCATCTGAAGAAAATCGGCATGCTGGTGCTGCCGCGCCTCAACCTGCGTGACACCGGCGTCTGGCGGGTGATGAAGCACATGGTGCCGGCCATTATCGGTGTCTCGGTCAGCCAGATTTCGCTGATCATCAATACGATATTCGCGTCTTTCCTTGTTGCGGGCTCTGTGTCCTGGATGTACTACGCAGACCGCTTGATGGAGTTGCCGTCAGGAGTGCTGGGCGTGGCGCTCGGGACGATCCTGTTGCCGACCCTGTCCAAAACCTACGCCAATAAAGATCGCCAGGAATATTCGCGGATTCTCGACTGGGGATTGCGCCTGTGCTTTGTATTGGTGCTGCCGTGCTCGTTGGCGTTGGCCATTTTGTCCGAGCCGCTCACCGTTTCGCTGTTCCAGTACGGTCAGTTCACCGCCTTTGATGCGGCCATGACCCAGCGTGCATTGATCGCGTATTCGCTTGGGTTGCTCGGGATTATCATGATTAAGGTCCTGGCGCCGGGCTTTTATGCGCAACAAAACATTCGAACGCCGGTGAAAATTGCGATTTTTACCCTGGTGGTGACGCAGTTGCTCAACCTGGTATTTATTGGGCCTTTGCAGCACGCCGGTTTGGCGTTGGCCATTAGCGTGGGTGCCTGTATCAATGCCGGTTTGCTGTTCTGGCAGTTGCGTCGCCAAAAGTTGTTTGTCGCGCAACCGGGCTGGACCAAATACCTGTTCAAGCTGGTGTTGGCGGTGCTGGTGATGTCCGGGGTATTACTGGGCTTGATGCATCTGATGCCAGCCTGGGATCACGGCAATATGCTGGAACGGTTTATCCGTCTGGGCGGGTTGGTCATCGCGGGCGTGCTGGCTTATTTCGGCATGCTGCTGCTGTTGGGCCTGCGTTTGAAAGATTTCGCACGCAAGTCTCTTATGTAAGGTAATTGCAGGTCAGACGTCGATTTTGTCGAATTGACCTGATTTGCCGTGCGCTGTTGCCTGTCGTACCGGGCTGGGTGTGGTTATAATCGACCACTTTATGAGCAAGAAGCGCGTTATGCAGCTGGTTCTAGGCCTTCACAATTTGCGGCCCCAGCATCGGGGCTGCGTCGCCACTATTGGCAACTTTGACGGTGTACACCGTGGTCACCAGGCTATCCTGGGTCGGCTGCGTGAGCGTGCGCTGGAGTTGGGCGTGCCCAGCTGCGTGGTGATTTTTGAGCCGCAGCCGCGCGAGTTCTTCAATCCAGATACGGCTCCGGCACGTCTGGCCCGGTTGCGCGACAAGCTGCAACTGCTGGCCGACGCCGGGGTTGACCGGGTGCTGTGCCTGGCGTTTAACCAGCGTCTGTGCAAGCTCAGTGCTGCCGAGTTCGTCGATACCATCCTGGTCGATGGCCTGGGTGTGCAGCACCTGGAGGTCGGTGACGACTTCCGTTTTGGCTGCGACCGGGTTGGCGACTTCGACTTTTTGCAGCAGGCCGGCCAGATGCAGGGCTTTACCGTCGAGGCGGCGCAAACGGTCGAGCTCGATGGTGTGCGAATCAGCAGCACCAAGGTACGTGATGCCTTGGCTGATGCAGACTTCTCCCTCGCAGAACGTTTGCTGGGGCGCCCTTTTCAAATTACTGGCAGGGTATTGCACGGGCAAAAACTGGCGCGCCAATTGGGTACGCCGACCGCCAATATTCAGCTCAAGCGTCGCCGTGTTCCGTTGACCGGGGTTTACCTGGCCAGCGTCGACATCGATGGCAAGACCTGGCCCGGCGTCGCCAACATTGGCGTCAGGCCAACCGTAGCAGGGGATGGCAGCGCCCATCTTGAAGTACATCTATTGGATTATGCCGGTGATTTGTATGGCCGGCGCCTGACCGTGGCATTCCACCACAAGCTGCGTGATGAGCAGCGTTTCGCCTCCCTGGAGGCGCTCAAGACGGCGATCAATGCGGACGTCGCCGCCGCCCGAGCCTATTGGCTGGGTCAACCGCTTAAAAAGAGCCTGAAATGACCGACTACAAAGCCACGCTAAACCTCCCGGACACCGCCTTCCCAATGAAGGCCGGCCTGCCACAGCGCGAACCGCAAATTTTGCAGCGCTGGGACAGCATTGGCCTGTACGGGAAGTTGCGCGAGATTGGCAAGGATCGTCCGAAGTTCGTACTTCACGACGGTCCTCCATACGCCAACGGCACGATCCACATCGGTCATGCGCTGAACAAGATCCTGAAAGACATGATCATCCGCTCCAAGACCCTGTCGGGTTTTGACGCACCGTACGTGCCGGGCTGGGACTGTCACGGTTTGCCGATTGAGCACAAGGTTGAAGTGACCCACGGTAAAAACCTGCCCGCGGATAAAACCCGCGAGCTGTGCCGTGCCTACGCGACCGAGCAGATCGAGGGCCAGAAAGCCGAGTTCATCCGCTTGGGTGTTCTGGGTGACTTCGCCAACCCTTACAAAACCATGGACTTCAAAAACGAAGCCGGTGAAATCCGTGCCCTGGCCGAAATCGTCAAGGGCGGGTTCGTGTTCAAAGGCCTCAAGCCTGTGAACTGGTGTTTTGATTGCGGTTCGGCCCTGGCTGAAGCGGAAGTCGAGTACCAGGACAAAAAGTCCGCGGCCATCGATGTTGCCTTCCCGGTTGCCGATGAAGCCAAGCTGGCCGAGGCCTTTGGCCTGGCAGCCCTGAGCAAGCCGACAGCGATCGTGATCTGGACCACCACCCCGTGGACCATTCCGGCCAACCAGGCGCTCAACGTACACCCGGAATTCACCTACGCGCTGGTCGACGTGGGCGACAAGCTGCTGGTACTGGCTGAAGAGCTGGTCGAGTCCTGCCTGGCGCGCTACAACCTGCAAGGTTCGGTCATCGCGACCACAACCGGTGCAGCGCTGGAGCTGATCAACTTCCGTCACCCGTTCTATGATCGCCTGTCGCCAGTTTACCTGGCCGAGTACGTTGAACTGGGCGCTGGCACGGGCGTGGTTCACTCCGCCCCGGCTTACGGCGTAGACGACTTCGTGACCTGCAAAGCCTATGGCATGGTCAACGATGACATCATCAACCCAGTTCAAAGCAACGGCGTGTATGTGCCATCGCTGGAGTTCTTCGGTGGCCAGTTCATCTGGAAGGCCAACCAGAACATCATCGACAAGCTGATCGAAGCCGGTGCGCTGATGTTCACCGAAACCATCAGCCACAGCTACATGCACTGCTGGCGCCACAAAACTCCGCTGATCTACCGCGCGACTGCGCAGTGGTTTATCGGTATGGACAAGCAGCCGACGACCGGCGACACCTTGCGTACCCGTGCGATCAAGGCCATCGAAGACACCCAGTTCGTTCCGGCATGGGGTCAGGCTCGTCTGCACTCGATGATTGCCAACCGTCCTGACTGGTGCATCTCGCGTCAGCGCAACTGGGGCGTGCCGATCCCGTTCTTCCTGAACAAGGAAAGCGGTGAGCTGCACCCACGTACCGTCGAAATGATGGAAGAAGTGGCCAAGCGCGTTGAGCTCGAAGGCATCGAAGCCTGGTTCAAGATGGACGCTGCCGAGTTGCTGGGCGACGAAGCGCCGTTGTACGACAAAATCACCGATACGCTGGACGTGTGGTTCGACTCGGGCACTACGCATTGGCACGTTCTGCGCGGTTCGCACCCGATGGGTCACGAGACCGGCCCGCGTGCCGACTTGTACCTCGAAGGTTCCGACCAGCACCGTGGCTGGTTCCACTCCTCGTTGCTGACCGGTTGCGCCATCGACAACCACGCGCCGTACCGTGAACTGCTGACCCACGGCTTCACCGTGGACGAGGCTGGTCGCAAGATGTCCAAGTCCTTGGGCAACGTGATTGCACCGCAAAAGGTCAACGACACCCTGGGCGCCGACATCATGCGCCTGTGGGTTGCCTCGACAGATTACTCGGGTGAAATCGCGGTTTCCGACCAGATCCTGCAGCGCAGTGCTGACGCCTACCGCCGTATCCGCAACACCGCACGCTTCCTGCTGTCGAACCTGACCGGCTTCAATCCGGCTACCGACATCCTGCCTGCCGAAGAAATGCTGGCACTGGACCGTTGGGCCGTGGATCGCGCGTTGTTGCTGCAGCGTGAGCTTGAGCTGCATTACGGCGAGTACCGCTTCTGGAACGTCTACTCCAAAGTGCACAACTTCTGTGTGCAGGAGCTGGGCGGTTTCTACCTCGACATCATCAAGGACCGCCAGTACACCACGGGTGCCGACAGCAAGGCCCGTCGTTCGTGCCAGACCGCGCTGTTCCACATCTCCGAAGCGCTGGTGCGCTGGATCGCGCCGATCCTGTCGTTCACCGCAGACGAGCTGTGGCAATACCTGCCGGGCGAGCGTAACGAGTCCGTCATGCTCAACACCTGGTACGAAGGCCTGACTGAATTGCCGGAAGGCGCCGAGCTGGGCCGCGCCTACTGGGAACGGATCATGGCGGTCAAGGTTGCGGTCAACAAGGAAATGGAAAACCTGCGTGCAGCCAAGGCCATTGGCGGCAACTTGCAGGCAGAAGTGACCTTGTTTGCCGAAGATGAGCTGGCAGCTGACTTGTCCAGACTGAGCAACGAACTGCGCTTTGTACTGATCACTTCAACCGCCAGCGTTGCACCTTTTGTGCAGGCTCCAGCGGATGCCGTGGTGACCGAAGTCGCCGGTCTCAAACTCAAAGTGGTCAAGTCCGCCCACGCCAAGTGCGCCCGTTGCTGGCACTGCCGTGAAGACGTCGGCGTGAACCCGGAGCATCCGGAAATTTGCGGTCGTTGCGTCGACAACATCAGCGGCGCCGGCGAGGTACGTCACTATGCCTAATACCAGCACTACCGGGCGCTTCGGGCGCCTGGGCTGGCTCTGGTTGACCTTGTTGGTCCTGGTCATCGACCTGACCACCAAGGTCTACTTCGACAACTCGCTGCAGATGTATCAGCAGATTGTAGTGATCCCTGATCTCTTCAGCTGGACCCTGGCCTACAACACCGGCGCGGCCTTCAGCTTTCTGGCTGACAGTGCCGGCTGGCAGCGTTGGCTGTTTGCGCTGATTGCTGTCGTGGTCAGTGGCGTGCTGGTTGTCTGGCTCAAGCGTCTGGGGCGCAATGACACCTGGTTGGCCATTGCCCTTGCCCTGATTCTGGGTGGCGCATTGGGTAACCTCTATGACCGGATTGTTTATGGTCATGTGGTCGATTTCATTCTGGTGCATTGGCAAAATCGCTGGTACTTCCCTGCGTTCAACTTCGCCGACAGTGCGATTTGCGTAGGTGCCGTGATGCTGGCGCTGGATATGTTCAAAAGTAAAAAGTCCGGAGAACCCGCTCATGACTGAACAGCGTATTGGTCAGAACACGCAGGTCACTCTGCATTTCGCATTGCGCCTGGAAACAGGCGATACCGTTGACAGCACCTTCGACAAAGCCCCGGCTACTTTCAAGGTGGGAGATGGCAGCCTGCTGCCTGGTTTTGAGGCCGCGTTGTTCGGTTTCAAGGCGGGTGACAAGCGCACGCTGGAAATCCTTCCGGAAAACGCTTTCGGCCAGCCCAACCCGCAAAATGTGCAGGTTATTCCACGTTCGCAGTTCAAGGACATGGAGCTGTCGGAAGGCTTGCTGGTGATTTTCAACGACGCGGCCAACACCGAGCTTCCGGGTGTGGTCAAAACCTTTGATGACGAGCAAGTCACCATCGATTTCAATCACCCGCTGGCAGGCAAGACCCTGACCTTCGACGTGGAAATCAAAGACGTCAAAGCGCTGTAATTCAGTGCCCGGCTGCGGCCGGGCCTGATTGGCATTATTTTTCTGCGCGTCCCACGAGGCCTAGCATGCATATCAAACTCGCCAACCCCCGTGGCTTCTGCGCTGGGGTGGACCGTGCGATTGAAATCGTCAATCGCGCACTGGAAGTATTCGGTCCGCCTATCTATGTTCGCCACGAAGTGGTGCACAACAAATTTGTCGTCGAAGACCTGCGCTCCCGTGGCGCGATTTTCGTCGAAGAGCTGGACCAGGTGCCGGACAACGTCATCGTGATCTTCAGTGCCCACGGGGTTTCCCAGGCCGTGCGTGCTGAGGCTGCGGGTCGTGGTCTGAAAGTATTCGATGCAACTTGCCCGCTGGTCACCAAGGTGCACATCGAGGTCGCGCGCTATAGCCGTGACGGTCGCGAATGCATCCTGATCGGCCACGCCGGTCACCCGGAAGTCGAAGGCACCATGGGTCAGTACGATGCCATTAATGGCGGCGCGATCTATCTGGTCGAAGACGAAAAAGACGTCGCCAATCTGCAGGTCAGGAACCCGGAAAAGTTGGCGTTTGTGACCCAGACCACCTTGTCGATGGACGACACCAGTCGTGTGATCGATGCCCTTCGTGCGCGCTTCCCGGCCATTGGCGGGCCGCGCAAGGATGATATCTGCTACGCCACGCAAAACCGTCAGGATGCGGTCAAGCAACTGGCCGATGAATGTGATGTCGTATTGGTAGTGGGCAGCCCGAACAGCTCCAACTCCAACCGCTTGCGCGAACTGGCTGAACGCATGCAGACCCCGGCCTACCTGATCGACGGTGCCGAAGATCTGCAAAAAAGCTGGTTCGACGGCGTGCAAAGCATTGGTATTACCGCTGGTGCTTCTGCACCTGAAGTACTGGTGCGTGGCGTGATCCAGCAGCTTCACGCCTGGGGCGCTACCGGTGCCGATGAGTTGGCTGGCCGCGAAGAGAATGTCACGTTCTCAATGCCCAAAGAACTGCGGGTTCGCGCCATTACCTGATTCACCGCACACAACGCCTGTGCAGCCTGATCGCTGCGCAGGCTGATGCGCCCGCTTTTTGCCAGCACCACCTGATAGTGGCTCTGTGCAGTCCTTGCCTGACAAACATGCAGCGTTCCCGCCTGAAAAGCGCCTTTGCTCAGCAGTGGCTCCCCCAGCGGACTAAATCGCACATAGTGTTTGACCGGCGCATTGCCCGCAATCGGTATGCGTCCACTGCCTTGTGTCTCGACCAGGACCGGGTTGCTCCTGTCGAGATGTCCCTGGCCACTCACGTCCAGAATGGTCCTCCAGCCTTGGCTCCAGTCCTCATTCACTGCATGAACCACCACATATTGATGGCGTAGCAATGCTTCTGTGCGAGCGTTGCGCAGGCTGCTGGCTAGCTGTTCGGCAGTGACCTGACGACGCTGGCCCTCTGTGAGCGCGCTATAGGCCGGGCTGGCAAATCGGGCGGTGATCGCCACGATCATCAGCGACAGCAGTAACGAGGTCAGGCTCATACCGCGTTGATACACAGTGGCCTCCTTGAGTGGTTGTAGTGTGCTTTCTCGGTATAGCTGATCCGGTATCCGCTGATGCCCGGCAATGGTTTCATCATGTTTGCGGTTTTTGCATGGGCTATGGCTTACGAAGTCAGGCGACAAAATCTGTCTGCCTTTCCAGATTGCGTCTTACCTGTAAGGCCCGAGAGTGAGGCTAGGCTTTTGTCTGGGCGGCACAGGGCGTGTCGTCGACCTCAACGACACGGAAGACACAGATGCCTCGGTTACATAAGAAACGCCAAGCCGGAATGACTTTGATCGAAGTGCTGATCGCATTGCTGGTTCTGTTTATCAGCCTGCTAGGCAGCGCCGGTATGCAACTCAATGCCCTGAAGCACACTGCCAGTGCGTTAGTGAGTACCCAGGAAAGTTTTATTGCTTACAGCAGGCTGGACCAGATCCGCGCTGAATCAGGCGCTGATTACCCGGTTTCGCGGCTGGATCAAATCAACCTGATTGTTGGCGATACGATCGCCGCAGCATCGTGAGCAGTACACGCTCGGGTTTTGGCCTGATCGAACTGATGGTGGCGCTGGCGCTGGGCTTGCTGGTGGTGTTGGGGCTGACGCAGGTGTTCTTGAGTGCTCGTGAAACTTACCTGACTCAGCGCTCATCGGCGCAGATGCAAGAAGATGCCCGTTATGTACTGAGCAAGCTGGCCCAGGAAATCCGTATGGCAGGTATGTTCGGTTGCCTTTCGACTGATCGCATTGTCGATGCTCCCTCGCAATTTCAAACGCCTGTCACCTGGCAGGATGCGTCGCTTTCCATGATCAGCGCAGACATAGGGCTGCAGGCGGCCCGGCCGGACTGGACGGTGGTGTCTGACTGCACAACCACTGCCAAAGCCTACCCCGGTGCTCGATTATCTTTAGCTCCTGGCGAAACTGGATTCCCTGTACGTGAGCTGTTTTACCGCTTTGACAATGGGCAGTTGAAGGTTGGGCCCAATAAAGCCGTGCTGCTCGACAATGTTGCTGCGTTTAACGTGAGTTTTGGCGTGGCCGGTTCGAAGGGCGCGCAGTCGGTGCCGCGCTATGAAGATCGTCCGAGTAAAACTTCCAGCATCCGCAGTGTGCGTATCGGGCTGACATTGCGTGACCCGGGTGGACGAGTCAGGGATCAGGCCTATCAACTGGTTGTCGCTTTGCGTAATCGGCTGGCTTGGGGCGGTTTCCCTTGAGCGCCCAGCGCGGCATGGCGCTTTTGGCCAGTCTGGTATTCATGTTGTTGCTTGGCGTAATCGGTATGGCCTCTATGGCCAGTGCGGCACGGCAGGAAAAAATGGCTGCAGGCGTCCAGCACGTCAATCACTCATTCCAGGCTGCGGAGGCGGCACTACGTAGCGGTGAATCCTGGCTTGATAGTGAATGGAGTGCAGTGTCGGGATGTGCTTCGCCAGTAACGTGCAGCCCGCCAATCGAGGCGCGGACTCAGGCTGTGCCTGCCGCCGATCCGGTGTCAGGGGTGCGCTGGGTAAGCGTTGCTGACGGGTTGTATGGTATTCAGAACCTCGGGCAGAGCGTTGCACCAGCCCACCTTCCAGCCCCTACCGCCACCCATTTGTACCGAGTGACCGGGATTGGTTTGCGCGGGCAGTCGCGCACTGTACTGGAAAGTATTTATGCGCGTTATCAAGGCGCAGAAGAGGCGGCGCCCCATCGTTTTCGCAGGGTCATGTGGCGACAGCTGCAATAGGGAATTCGTAATGCATGGACATGGAGCAGGTTTTACCCTGATCGAATTGATGATCGTAGTAGTGATCATCGGTATCCTTGGAGGGTTCGCTTATCCGTTGTACAGCGACTATGTGAAGCGAGCGTATCGCTCCCAAATCATCGTCCTGCTCTCGGAGCAGGCCCAGCGTCTTGAACGTATTTATACAAAAAACGCGGTATACAGCGGCGGGCATGAACTCAGTTCAGGTAATCAATACTACGACATTACGTCCGAACTCACAGATCACTCTTTCTTGCTGACGGCGACGCCAAAAAAAGGCTCGGCAATGGCAGGCGATCAATGTGGGCACTTTACGCTGGCCCACACCGGTCTTGCAGGGATTGCCCAGGCAGCCCCTGAGGTGAGCTTGCAGCAGTGCTGGGGGCGTTAACGATTAATTATGAATGACGGGCTGGATCTCTAAATGGCTAGGCAGCAACGGGTGGTGATTGTCGGGGGCGGAGTGATCGGCCTGCTGACTGCGTTTAATCTGGCCGCCGATGTAGAGCAGGTCATTGTGCTGGAGCGTGGCGATGTAGGGCAGGAATCATCATGGGCGGGCGGGGGTATTGTTTCGCCGCTTTATCCGTGGCGCTACAACGGTGCCGTCACGGCGCTGGCTCACTGGTCACAAGATTTTTACCCGCAACTGGCCAAGCGTCTGTTTGCCTCGACGGGTATCGATCCCGAAGTGCATACCACCGGCCTGTATTGGCTGGATCTTGAGGATCAAGCCCAGGCGCTGGAATGGGCCCAGCGTGAGGGGCGGCCACTTTCAGCTGTGGATATGTCGGCGGTTGACGACGCTGTACCGGTGCTTGGTGGCGGTTTTTCTCGCGCAATTTACATGTCAGATGTGGCCAATGTGCGTAACCCGCGGCTGGTGAAGTCGCTCAAGGCTGCGTTGCAGGCAATGCCCAATGTCACGATCCACGAGCAATGCGAAGTGCTGGGGTTTATCCGCGAAGGCGATAAAGTTGCGGGTGTGAACACGGCTCAGGGTGAGATTCGCGGTGATGAGCTGGTGTTGTCGGCGGGTGCATGGAGCGGTGAATTGTTGAGCGGGCTGGGGCTTGAACTGCCTGTAGAGCCGGTCAAGGGCCAGATGATCCTGTACAAGTGCGCGCCCGACTTTTTGTCGTGCATGGTGTTGGCAAAAGGGCGCTATGCCATTCCGCGTCGCGACGGCCATATATTGATCGGTAGTACGCTGGAGCATGAGGGGTTTGATAAAACGCCTACGCAAACTGCTCTTGATAGCTTGAAAGCCTCGGCGGTCGAGCTTATTCCTGCACTGGCTGATGCCGAAGTAGTAGGGCATTGGGCGGGCTTGCGCCCGGGTTCGCCGGAAGGCATTCCCTATATTGGGCGTGTTTCGGGTTTTGACGGGTTGTGGCTCAACTGCGGGCATTATCGAAACGGGTTGGTTCTGGCTCCGGCTTCCTGCCAGTTATTTGCAGATTTGTTGCTGGGGCGTGAGCCGATCATCGATCCGGCACCCTATGCGCCAGAGGGGCGGATTTAAACATCCCTGCCTGCAATCATATTTGTGGGAGGGGGCGTGCTCGCGATGGCGTCAGCGCGATACACATGACAATCCGGGCAAGCAGCATCGCAGGCAAGCCAGCTCCCACAAGAGCCAGCTAGTTGCTGGCACAGGTGCAGGGCGGCTTCTTGAAAATCAACCGCGTGTTTTTGGCCCTTGCTCCAGGTGGTTCTGGGTGCAATACCATTCCTGCTGCAGGCTCAGTGCGCGATCCCGTGGCAGATGCACGCCACAGTGGGCGCACCGCACCATAGGCAGGACGCCTGGATCGACCGGTTTTTTAGTCTCGGCCAGATTGGCTTTGTATTTGCGCCAGAGCCACACACCTGCAGCAATCAGAGCAGCCCAGATCAGTAAACGAAGCATGGTTATTCGCTATTCGAGAAAAGAGGCCTCAGTTTAGCCAAGGACTTGGCAGGCGCACAGCGCCAAATCGAACATAAAAAAAGAGCCCCGAAGGGCTCTTTTTTTTGGCACCGAACAATCAGTCGAACAGGCCAAGGGTCATGTAGCTGAACCACGAGCGGCTTTTACCTTCCGCTTCAGGCTCTGGTATTACTTCACCATCGGCATCTTTAGGCTTCAGTTCGGCCGGAATTGCATCCTTGGCGTCCTGATATTGCTTCTGGATGTCCATGTTTGCACGGGTTTCACCCGGTGGCAGCGGTGTGCTGGACTCGATCAGGCCCAAGGTTGCCTTGCTCAGCCAGGAGCGGCTGTCCGACTCGGAAGTCTGCGGCACAAACTGACCGTCAACCAGGCTTGGGTGATCAGGGTAGTTGTCTTTGAGCACTTCAAGGCTGGTGCTGGCCAGTTGGTCAAGGTGCATACGCTGGTAGGACTCGACCATCACCGCCAGGCCGTCACCGACCGAAGGGGTTTCCTGGAAGTTTTCGACCACGTAGCGACCACGGTTGGCTGAAGCTACATAAGCCTGACGAGTCAGGTAGTAATCAGCTACGTGGATTTCATACGCTGCCAGAAGGTTGCGCAGGTAAATCATGCGCTGCTTGGCATCAGGTGCGTAACGGCTGTTCGGGAAGCGGCTGGTGAGCTGTGCGAACTCATTGTAGGAGTCGCGCGCAGCGCCAGGATCGCGTTTGGTCATGTCCAGCGGCAGGAAGCGCGCCAGCAGGCCCACATCCTGGTCAAACGAGGTCAGGCCTTTAAGGTAATAGGCATAATCAACGTTGGGGTGCTGTGGATGCAGGCGGATAAAGCGTTCGGCAGCAGACTTGGCAGCTTCGGGCTCAGAGTTCTTGTAGTAGGCATAAATCAGTTCAAGCTGGGCCTGATCGGCGTAGCGCCCGAACGGGTAGCGTGACTCCAGGGCCTTGAGTTTGGCGGTAGCACTGGTATAGCTGTGGTTGTCCAGGTCGGCCTGTGCCTGCTGGTACAGCTCGACTTCGCTGAGGTTTTCGTCAACTACTTCTTTAGTCGACGAGCAAGCGGCAGTCAGTGCGAGGATGGCGATCAGCAGCAGGTGTCTCACTTGCATGGCGGCTTGCGTCCCTATGACGGCCGCTGTCTTGGGCGGGTCCGTCCTGTTATGATGAGCGCCCCGTGAAAAGCCTCGGGGCAAAAGACGCCGTATTTAACCACAAGCGCGCAGCCGAAACCAAAGGCTTGGCGCGGTCCTGATGAGCATGTCCGAGAAAATTCAACTTCGCGAAGAGGTGCCGTCCGAACTGGGTGGCCAACGCCTCGATCAAGTCGCCGCACAATTATTCGCTGAGCACTCGCGCTCGCGCCTTTCCGCCTGGATCAAAGACGGCCGCCTTACTGTGGACGGAGCCGTCATACGCCCCCGTGACATTGTTCACGGCGGTTGCATCCTGGAGCTGACTGCAGAGCAGGAAGCACAGGGTGAGTGGATCGCTGAAGACATCCCCCTGGATATCGTCTACGAAGACGATGACATCCTGGTCATCAACAAGCCTGCGGGCCTGGTGGTGCACCCGGCTGCAGGGCATGCCAGTGGTACTTTGCTCAATGCCTTGCTGCATCACGTACCGGACATTATCAATGTGCCGCGTGCGGGGATCGTGCATCGCCTGGACAAGGACACCACGGGTCTGATGGTGGTCGCCAAGACCATTCAGGCGCAGACGCAGCTGGTTACTCAGTTGCAGAGCCGCAGTGTCAGCCGGATCTATGAGTGCATTGTTATTGGTGTCGTTACTGCCGGGGGCAAGATCGATGCGCCCATCGGCCGTCACGGCCAGCAGCGCCAGCGCATGGCGGTAATGGAAGGTGGCAAGCAGGCGGTCAGTCATTACCGTGTGCTTGAGCGTTTCCGTTCCCACACCCATGTACGGGTCAAGCTGGAAACCGGGCGTACGCACCAGATTCGGGTGCATATGTCCCACATCAACTTCCCGTTGGTCGGAGATCCTGCCTACGGCGGTCGTTTCCGCATTCCGCCGTCGGCCAGTGTGACGATGGTTGAATCGCTCAAAACCTTCCCGCGTCAGGCGCTCCATGCCCGTTTCCTGGAGCTGGATCATCCGACGACCGGTAAGCGCATGAGTTGGGAATCGCCACTGCCGGACGACTTTGTCTGGTTGTTGACGTTGCTCAAGCAAGACCGTGAGGCATTCGTCGGGTGAACACCTTCCTGATTCCTGACTGGCCAGCGCCGGCGGGCATCAGGGCCTGTGTGACTACCCGCGCGGGCGGCGCCAGTCTGGCGCCGTTCGACAGCTTCAACCTGGGCGATCATGTGGGCGACGACCCTGTCGCAGTTGCGCATAACCGCCAGCGCCTTACCCATATTTTTGACGTACAGCCCGCTTGGCTTAGCCAGGTTCACGGGGTTGTGGTCGCACCTGCAAACCCCGATCTGATTGTCGAGGCCGACGCGAGCTGGACGGCAACGCCCGGTATTGCCTGTACGGCGATGACGGCGGACTGCCTGCCTGCGCTGTTTTGCGATCGTGCCGGTACTCGCGTTGCGGCCGCCCATGCCGGTTGGCGCGGGTTGGCGGCAGGCGTGCTTGAAGCGGCGGCACAAAGCCTCAATGTTGAGCCGCAGGAGATTCTTGTGTGGCTCGGGCCGGCCATTGGCCCCAAGGCATTTGAGGTGGGGGCAGAGGTGCGGGAAGTCTTTGTGAAAGACATGCCCCATGCCGAGGCCGCCTTTGTGCCCAGCGTCAATGACGGTCGCTACATGGCCGACATCTACGAGCTGGCCCGTTTGCGTTTGGCTCGCTTCGGCATCTCTGCTGTATACGGTGGCGGTTTTTGTACCGTGACCGACCCGCGCTTTTTCTCCTATCGGCGCAGTCCCAAAACTGGCCGCTTCGCCTCTCTGGTCTGGATCGAAAAGACCGTCTAGCTGACCTGCGTCATTTCTCTACGGCTTGAAACTCCCGTAATCGCCCGCATCTACTATGGTATCTGGCAGGTTTCTTCATTCAGGAGTTTCCATCCCTCCGGCCTGCTCATAAGGAAGGTGACGAATGCGTATAGATAGATTAACTAGCAAGTTGCAGTTGGCCTTGTCCGATGCTCAATCCTTGGCCGTTGGCCTTGATCATCCGGCCATAGAGCCTGCGCACTTGATGCAGGCATTGCTGGAACAGCAGGGCGGCTCGATCAAGCCATTGCTGATGCAAGTCGGTTTTGATGTAAACAGCCTGCGCAAAGAGCTGACTAAAGAGCTCGATCAGCTGCCAAAAATCCAGAACCCTACTGGCGACGTGAATATGTCGCAGGATCTGGCGCGTCTGTTGAATCAGGCTGACCGTCTGGCGCAACAAAAAGGCGATCAGTACATCACCAGTGAAATGGTGTTGCTGGCTGCGATGGACGACAACAGCAAGCTGGGCAAATTGTTGCTGGGTCAGGGCGTGACCAAAAAGGCCCTGGAAAACGCCATCAACAACCTGCGTGGCGGCGAAGCGGTCAATGACCCGAACGTTGAAGAGTCGCGTCAGGCACTGGACAAGTACACCGTCGACCTGACCAAGCGTGCCGAAGACGGCAAGCTCGACCCGGTCATCGGTCGTGACGATGAAATTCGTCGCACCATTCAGGTCCTGCAGCGCCGTACCAAAAATAACCCGGTACTGATCGGTGAGCCTGGTGTAGGTAAAACCGCGATTGCCGAGGGGCTGGCACAACGAATCATCAACGGCGAAGTGCCTGATGGCCTCAAAGGCAAACGCCTGCTGTCCCTGGATATCGGTGCGCTGATTGCCGGTGCCAAGTTCCGCGGTGAGTTCGAAGAACGCCTCAAAGCGGTACTGAACGAGCTGTCCAAACAGGAAGGCCAGGTCATTCTGTTTATTGACGAGCTGCACGTGATGGTCGGTGCCGGCAAGGGCGAGGGTGCAATGGACGCGGGCAACATGCTCAAGCCTGCGTTGGCCCGTGGTGAGTTGCACTGTGTAGGTGCCACCACGCTCAACGAGTACCGTCAATACATCGAGAAGGACGCAGCGCTTGAGCGTCGCTTCCAGAAAGTTCTGGTGGACGAACCGAGCGAAGAAGACACCATTGCGATCCTGCGTGGCCTGAAAGAGCGTTATGAGGTTCACCACAAAGTGGCGATTACCGACGGCGCAATCATTGCCGCGGTCAAGCTCAGCCATCGCTACATCACGGATCGTCAGTTGCCTGACAAGGCCATTGACCTGATGGATGAGGCGGCCAGCCGTATCCGCATGGAGATCGACTCCAAGCCTGAGGTACTGGACCGTCTGGAGCGTCGCTTGATTCAGCTCAAGGTTGAAGCCCAGGCGCTGAAGAAAGAAGAAGACGAGGCGGCCAAAAAACGCCTCGAGAAATTGCAGGAAGAAATCGAGCGTCACGAGCGCGAGTATTCGGACCTGGAAGAAATCTGGACCTCGGAAAAAGCCGAAGTGCAGGGCTCTGCCCAGATCCAGCAGAAGATCGAGCAAGCGCGCCAGGAGCTTGAAGTGGCACGGCGCAGCGGCAACCTCAACCGCATGGCTGAGTTGCAGTACGGGATCATTCCCGATCTGGAGCGCAGTCTGCAGATGGTCGACGAGCACAGCAGCAAAACTGAAAACCAGTTGCTGCGCAGCAAAGTGACCGAAGAGGAAATCGCTGAAGTGGTCTCGAAGTGGACGGGTATCCCTGTCTCCAAGATGCTCGAAGGCGAACGCGACAAGCTGATGAAGATGGAAAGCTTGCTGCATGAACGTGTGATTGGTCAGGACGAGGCCGTTGTGGCGGTGTCCAACGCGGTACGCCGTTCCCGTGCAGGCTTGAGTGACCCGAACCGCCCAAGCGGCTCGTTCATGTTCCTTGGCCCGACCGGTGTGGGTAAAACCGAGTTGTGCAAGGCGCTGGCCGAGTTCCTCTTTGATACAGAAGAGGCAATGGTGCGGATCGACATGTCGGAGTTCATGGAGAAACATTCCGTGGCTCGACTGATTGGTGCACCACCAGGCTATGTGGGTTACGAAGAAGGCGGTTACTTGACCGAAGCCGTACGGCGCAAGCCTTACTCGGTGATCCTGCTGGACGAAGTCGAGAAGGCTCATCCGGACGTGTTCAACGTGTTGCTGCAAGTGCTTGAAGACGGTCGTCTGACTGACAGTCATGGTCGCACCGTAGACTTCCGCAATACGGTGATCGTGATGACTTCCAACCTGGGCTCTGCACAGATCCAGGAACTGGTAGGCGATCGTGAAGCACAACGTGCTGCGGTGATGGATGCGGTAAGTACCCACTTCCGTCCTGAGTTTGTAAACCGGATCGACGAAGTGGTGATCTTCGAGCCTCTGGCTCGTGATCAGATTGCCGGCATCGCTGATATCCAGTTGGGTCGTCTGCGTGGTCGTCTGGCCGAGCGCGACCTGAGCCTTGAGTTGAATCAGGAGGCTCTGGATAAGCTGATTGCGGTAGGTTACGACCCTGTGTATGGCGCACGCCCTCTGAAACGTGCAATCCAGCGCTGGATCGAGAACCCTCTGGCACAGCTGATTCTTTCGGGTCAGTTCTTGCCGGGCACTACTGTGACAGCCAGCGTGAAGGACGACGAAATCGTCTTCGTATAAGGCTTGAAAGCAGTACTTTAAGGGAGGCCTCGCATTGCGAGGCCTTTTTTTACTTAGGGTGTTGATCTGTAAGGAAAACGCTTGTAAGATGCGCCCCGCAGTAAGTCACCCGCAACGGCAACTTGGCCCAAACCAGGAAGCCCGCTAGAAGAGCTAAGTAATTGTCTTCTAACGAAAAATAAGGGTTGACAAGGGTTTTAAAGCTTGTAGAATAGCCGACCTCAGAGACGCCAACGCAGAGATGCGAAGAACTCGAAGAGTGTTGCAAAGCAGTACAGCAACAACGTTGTAGATTGAAATATGTAGTTCCGCGATAGCTCAGTTGGTAGAGCAAATGACTGTTAATCATTGGGTCCCTGGTTCGAGTCCAGGTCGTGGAGCCATTTTCAAGCCGGGGTATAGCGCAGTCCGGTAGCGCGCCTGCTTTGGGAGCAGGATGTCAGGAGTTCGAATCCCCTTACCCCGACCATTTTTGGGTCGTTAGCTCAGTTGGTAGAGCAGTTGGCTTTTAACCAATTGGTCGTAGGTTCGAATCCCACACGACCCACCATTTTTGGCTCCAGTTCACTGGGGCTAGATCTTAAGATCAGAGGCCAAAAGCACTGATCGCAGAAGGCGCCTCTAGAAGGTGCCTTTTTTTACCGGGGTATAGCGCAGTCCGGTAGCGCGCCTGCTTTGGGAGCAGGATGTCAGGAGTTCGAATCCCCTTACCCCGACCATTTTCTGCCCAGCAGTAATGGGTGTAGAAAATAAGGTACTGATGCCAATCGCATCAGCGACCATAAAAAAAGCGTCCTTCGGGACGCTTTTTTTATGCCTGTAGAAAACCTTCCTCAGGTTGCAGGTGCTGCGGATGCAGGAGGCGTGCTTGCACTTGCGCTTGCGGTAGCAGCCTTGTTGTCCGCGTCCTGAAGATCCTGCAAGGCTGCAGAATATTGATCAGATTCGGCCTTGGGCACCATCTGCCATGACGGTTTGCGCAACGCATAGAAGATAAACGGCGGCACCCCGGCCACGACCAGTCCGAGCAACAGAATCCCCGCATACTCGAAAAACGGCATGCTGCTGAAATTATTGGGCGGAATAAAGCCGAAAATCAGCGCCACGCAGGTCGAGAACAGCCCCAGGAAACACCAGCCATGCAGCCCTTTGAGCACATAGCCACGTTTTACGTTGGGCTGTGTCTTGCGCAGTTTCATGGCCGCCATAAACATAAATACGTAAATGATCAGGTACATCAGCGCCGCCATCGCACTGATCATCCAGAACGCATCCGATACGTTGTCGAGAAAGATATAGATAGTCGAGAGCAGCGTGACGATAACGGCCTGCAGGTACAGGATGTTTTTCTGCACGCCCTTGCTGTTCACTTTCTGCATCACGGGTGGGAGCATCCCGGCCTTGCCCACGAACAGCAGGCCGGTGGACGGTCCGGCAGTCCAGGCCAGGACCCCGCCCAGTGCTCCGATAATCAGCAAGATAGCCATGATCGGTGTTGCCCACGGCATGTTGAAGCCCGCAAAGAAGGCGGCATAAGCCTGGATAACACCTGCCGTGAGGCTGGTCGAGTCAGCAGGAACCACCAGTGAAATAGCCACGGTCGGTGGGATAAACACCAGCAAGATCATAAAGAAGGCCAAAAGAATCGCCCGAGGCATTTCTTTTTGCGGGTTACGCAACTCGCGGGCGTGAATGGCGTTCATTTCGATACCCGCAAACGCCAGGAAGTTACTCACAATCAGAACCAGGCCAGTGATGGCGCCGGTAAATTCTCGCCATAAATCCGGGTGCAGATTGTGTGAGCCGGTTCTGACCGTGGAATGTGTATCGAAAATGGCCGGAATCAATGCATCCCAGGTGAGCGGCGTTGCGGATTTATGCCCCAGTACCAGCCAGGCTACGCCGAGCAGAACCAGCAATGCGGCAGGCAATGCGGTGCCCAGCAGCATGAACCAAGACGTCAGTTTTGACAGTGTCGTCAGGCCATTGAGGGCGACAAATGTCGATAACCAATACAGGACAATAATGACGGAGGCCGTGAATACCCCGCTTTTGGCCAGTTCCGGGTTGATCAGATACGCCATGGTACTGGCGCCAAATCCAAGCACGATCGGGTACCAGACAACCACTTGGACCCACATGAACCACATGATGAAAAAGCCTGGCCGATCGCCGTAGGCTTGTCTGACCCAGCCATAAATCCCGCCGTTCCAGCCGGTTCCCAGCTCAGAAGCAACCAGCGATACGGGGATGAAAAACAGCAGTGCCGGAATGATGTAGAGAAAAACCGAGCCCAGGCCATACACGGCCATGCTGGGCAGTGAACGGATACTGGCAACCGCGGCAACCATCATGAAACAGATGGTGAGCCATGACATGTAAGTTTTGGTTTTGCTGGCGGTAGTCATGAACGCCTTCCTCATTTTGCGTGATTAGTGCAGCAAGCTCAGGTTGAGCGTGCGGCTGAGGTATTCGGCGGCCAGCTGGCCGCGAACGCTATTGCCTGCCACATCCAGTGGCGGAGCAAAGGCTGCGATGGCGCATACGCCAGGAACCACCGCGAGAATCCCGCCACCGACCCCGCTTTTACCCGGTAGACCGACCTTGTAATACCAGTCGCCAGTGGTGTCATACAGACCATTCAAGGTCATCTCGGAGAGGATGGGTGCCACGTGTTTGGCTGCCACTACCTGTTTGCCAGTTATCGGGTTGACGCCGCCGTTGGCCAGGCTCGCGCCCATGGTCACCAGGTCATGACAGGTAATCGCTACCGAGCATTGGCGGGTGTATACGTCGCACACTTGCATGGGGTCGGCGTACATATACCCGTAACTTTGCAGCAGCCAGGCAATGCCGCGATTGTGCTGGTTGCTGCTGGCTTCGGATTGGTAAACCTCGTCGTTTACCGTCAGTTCGCGTCCGGCAAAAGCGTTGTAGGTCGCCTGTATCTGAGCCCAGCGAGTTTGCGCAGAATCGGCCTCAATCAGGCTGACTGTGGCCATCGCGCCTGCGTTCACAAAGGGGTTGAGCGGTCGGCCCTTATGCAGCTCCAGGGCAACCACCGAGTTGAATGGCTCTCCGGTCGGGTCGCAGCCGATCTTGCTGCGCAAGGACTGAGGCCCGACCTGATCGAGCACATGGGCGAGGGTAAATACTTTGGAAATCGACTCGATGGCGAAGGCGTAATCCGTGTCGCCTACCTCGGCATGGGTGCCATCACAGAACATGATGCTGATGCCGAACAGGTGGGAGGGCACTGAGGCCAAGTAAGGAATGTAGCTGGCATTCTTGCCGTGCTGATTACCTGAATACCGTTGCAATGCCTGCTCCAGCGCCTGTTTTACCGTGCTGTCTGCGGTCGTGGGTCTTTGCTTCATCGTGCTCGCTCCGTGAGAACTTTCAAGAAACGAAACTATAGATCGGAAAACTCACGGTGGTCGGAAATCGGACAGCAGACTCAAAATGCTTGTCTATGCTGCCTTGGCGAAGGCTGAGTCAGAGTGAATATGACTGGCCCGGTTAACGTTCATTACTCAAGGAGAGTTCTCATGGCGCTGCACCGCATCAAGCACAACTCGGGCACCGATCCCGTTTTTGGTTCTTCAGAACTGGCTCACGCCGCTGCGACCAAGGGCTTCCCGGAGGCGGAGCAGTCGCCACGAGAGGTTTATCAGTTAGTCCACGATGAGCTGTACCTGGATGGCAACGCCCGCCAGAACCTCGCCACCTTCTGCCAGACATGGGAAGAGGATGAAGTCCACAAGCTGATGGATCTGTCGATCGACAAGAACATGATCGACAAGGACGAGTACCCGCAATCGGCGGAGCTGGAAAATCGTTGCATCCATATGCTGGCGGACCTATGGCATTCCCCGGCGGCGGCCACCACCCTCGGTACTTCCACCGTGGGTTCCAGTGAGGCCTGCATGCTCAGTGGCCTGGCTGCGTTGTGGCGCTGGCGTGCGGTGCGCAAAGCGGCTGGCAAGCCTGCGTCCACTCCGAATATGGTGTGCGGTCCGGTGCAAGTCTGTTGGCACAAATTTGCCCGTTACTGGGACATAGAAATTCGTGAAGTGCCGATGTCGGAAGGGCATTGGTTCATGACGCCAGAGGACATGCTGGAGCGGGTCGATGAAAACACCATCGTGGTGGTGCCGACCTTCGGGCAGACATTTACCGGTCTGTATGAAACCGTAAAACCGCTGTCCGATGCCCTGGACGATCTGGAAAAAAGCACCGGCCTGAGTGTCGATCTTCACGTCGATGGTGCAAGTGGCGCCATGCTGGCGCCGTTCTGCGCGCCGGATATTCTGTGGGACTTCCGTGTGCCGCGGGTCAAATCCATCAGCACCTCCGGCCACAAGTTCGGCCTGGCACCGATAGGCGCGGGATGGGTGGTTTGGCGCGATGCCAAGGAGTTGCCTGAAGGCCTGATCTTCCACGTGAACTACTTGGGCGGCGACATGCCGACTTTCGCCCTGAACTTTTCGCGTCCAGCCGGGCAGATCATTGCCCAGTACTACAACTTCTTGCGCCTGGGGCGTGAGGGGTATGAGCGTATTCATTCGGCGTGCTACGAAACGGCGCAGTTTCTGGCGCGAGAGCTGGTCAAGATCGGGCCGTTCGAGATGCTTTTTAACGGTGATCCGCAACTGGGGATTCCGGCGCTGACCTGGCGTTTAAAGCCGGGGGCGAAAACCACCTACTCCCTGTATGACCTGGCGGATCGCCTGCGCATACGTGGCTGGCTGGTGCCCGCGTACAGCTTGCCTGCCAATGTAGAAAACGTGGTTGTGCAGCGGATTCTGGTGAAGCAGGGGATGTCGATCGACATGGCCAAACTGTTGCTGGCCGACTTTGTACGGGATATTAAATTCTTCGAAGAGCATCAGCCCCACGGCTTTAAAGGCCGTGAAGCCGAGGCAGGAAACCACGCAGGGCGCTGATTAAAGCCACACCATCAACCTGTGTGGGAGCGGGCTTGCTCGCGATTCAGGCGTCTAAAGTACCGGCGCCATCGCGGGCAAGCCCGGCTCCCACAGGGTTTAGAGTGTTTGTCAGTGCAATTTCAGGCGCGGCTCGGTGCCGCGTCCGATCCTGCTGCCCAGCATCAGCATCAAGGTCCGGAAGGTGCCGTAAAGCGCCATTTGGTGCATGCGATACAGCGAGATATAAAACATCCGCGCCAACCAGCCTTCCAGCATGACAGTGCCCATCAGGCTGCCCATCAAGTTACCCACAGCCGAAAAACTCGACAGTGAAATCAGCGAGCCATAATCGCGGTACTTGTAGTCCGGCAGTTGCGAGGTGCCTTCAATCCGCAGTTTCAGCGACTTGGCCAGCAGCGAGGCTTGCTGGTGAGCCGCCTGGGCGCGAGGCGGAACCATTTTGTCGGTGCCCGGCTGCGGGCAGGCCGCGCAATCACCAAAAGCAAAAATATTGTCATCGCGGGTGGTTTGCAGGGTAGGGCGCACCACCAATTGATTGATGCGGTTGGTTTCCAGGCCTGCGATTTCCTGCAAAAAGCCCGGTGCACGAATCCCGGCAGCCCATACCTTGAGGCTTGCAGGAATCACCTGGCCGTCCTTGGTAATCAGGCTTTCGGCGGTGACTTCGCTCACCGCAGAGTTGGTCAGGACGGTCACGCCGAGTTTTTCCAGGGTTTTATGCACAGGCCCGCCAATACGATCCGGCAGTGCCGGCAATACCCGTGGGCCGGCTTCGATCAGGGTGATATGCATGTTTTCAGGCTTGATGCGATCCAGGCCATAAGCCGCCAGTTCGTGTGCGGCATTGTGCAATTCGGCAGCCAGTTCAACCCCGGTCGCGCCCGCGCCGACAATGGCGACGCTGATCTGCTCGAGTACGTCACCTTGCCCGGCGTGAGCGCGCAGGTAGTGATTGAGCAATTGCTGATGAAAGCGCTCGGCCTGCTTGCGGGTGTCCAGGAACAGGCAATGTTCGGCCGCACCCTTGGTGCCGAAATCATTGGTAGTGCTGCCAACGGCAATCACCAGCGTGTCGTAACTCAGGTCGCGAGCAGGCACCAGCTCCTGACCGTTTTCGTCGAGGGTTGCCGACAATGAGATCTTTTTCAGCTCACGATCCAGCCCGCTCATACGGCCCAGCTGAAATTGGAAGTGATTCCATTTGGCTTGAGCGACGTAGTTGAGTTCGTCTTCAGATGAGTTCAGTGAACCGGCAGCGACTTCATGCAACAGCGGTTTCCAGATGTGGGTCAGGTTGGCATCGACCAGCGTGACGCTGGCCTTGCCGCGCTTGCCCAGAGTCTTGCCCAGGCGGGTCGCCAACTCCAGGCCGCCGGCGCCGCCGCCGACGATAACAATACGATGGGTCATGGGTATCACTCACAAGGCTTGAAAAGAATTCTGTGCCTGAACCTACCCGGGCGAGCGCAACGCAGCTCATAGCGCCAGGTAACTCAGGAGGCGGCTCAAAAGGCCCATGCCGATCACCACTATCACCACGATTGCAAGGAGCAGCCAGGGCCTGAAAGGCCGGCGCTCAACCTGATGTTGTGGCAGTTGCAGGTACTCTTCGACATGCTTCAGATCATCTGGGTTCAGGCGGCTGGGCATTTTTTTGGCCTCGTCAAATAGACGTTGCAGGAAGTGTAAAAGCTACAGCATTGATCAACCGGGATGAAAAGAAGCATAGCCGTCAGGTCCCAATGGCTCGACCCGCAGTTCGTCCTCCAGACGAATGATCCCGCTTTCGATCACCCGGGCCGTGATTCCGCCGTGGCCACGTACTGCCTGGAACGTGCCCCGACCCAGGCGTTGCTCCAGTCGCGCACACGGCTGGCACCAGCCAGTGGTTTCAAAAATGGCCTGGCCAATCTTGAAACGTCGGCCTTTGAGGCTGAACAGGTTGATTCCGCTGATCACCAGATTGCGTCGTAAATCCTGGGCCAGGACCGGATGCTCCCCGGATCGCCCCAGCAGGGAGTTGATGACGGCGATGTGCTCCCACTGAATCAGCGTCACTTGTCGGGCATTACGGGCGCCGGGCCGGGCATGATCGCCAGTCAGTCCGGCTTCGCGACGGGCTTCTACGGCGTCCAGCTCAAGCATGTCGGCGCGTGACTCGGGGCGCACCCCGATCCAGCGCACTCGACCGGTTTGCGGGACGTCAGCAATCAGCTCCTGCAGAGGGCTCACAGGCTGATACCGACATCGAAAATAATGCTGCGCCCCAGGTTGTTGCGTAGAAAGTCCGGCGCATCCGGTTGTGCAAACAGTACGCGGGCAAAGGTCGGCCCTACCAGTGACAGCGACCGCCAGCCCTGGCGCAAATATTCAGTCGGAGGCGGGAAGTGGCTGTTGAGGTCCAGGACTTCGCGCTTGAGGCTGGAAAACGCAATGATGTCCAGCTGGCCCAGGTCGATATCGCGCTCTTGGTAGTTGTTGGCTTTTTTGTGCAGGGTAGGGCCCAGGCGCTGCAACAGCTTGCTCGCCGGAATCCGCTTGGGTCGCGCTTCGCGACGTACCAGCTGGCTCAGGGAGTAGGCGCTGCGGCGACGCTGGAGCTCTTCGCGCCATTCATCGTTCAGGCGCCGGCCTTCATCGAGCACAAAGAACACTTCAAAGCGCGCATCACCAAACAGCACGTCCGGGGGCTCCTGGCTCGCCTGGATGAAGTCTTCGTTGTGATAGGGAATGTTCAACCCTTGCAGCAGGCGCTGGCAAACCCAACGCTCACGCTCCCATTTGCGGGCATTGGATAAAAAGGCATTGGCTTGCTCGGCCTGGATGGTGAGCAAGCGTAGATAGTCTGAGTCGTCCATGAACGCAGCTTAGCCTTGAAACAGGTGTTACTGAAAGTCCGGGTGTAGACTCAGGCGCATTCAACAGGGAGGGTTGAGCGGTGTGTTTTGAACAGGCAGGGCAAGGCAGATGATAAGTACCCAGGTGTTATCCACGCCAACGATGGTGATCGGCTGGCTGATCTTTGTTCCCGTTGTACTGTGGGCCATCTGGCGCGCCCCCTGGGTTGAGCTGTTTAGCGACACGCGTCGCCAGCACCTGTTGTTTGGCACGGTATTCGGGCTGTTTTTACTGTGGCTGGTACGGCGCGACTTCGAAGTCGGGGTGTCGTATCACTTTATTGGCTTGACGGTGGTCACGTTGCTGCTCGACTGGCCGCTGGCGGTGGTCGGTGCGCTTCTGGCGCAAGCCGGGCTAGTGTTGTTGGGTCGTCAGGATCTGGCCGCCATGGGTGTCAATGGCGTGTTGCTGATTCTGTTGCCAATCGCCGTGACCGAAGGGTGTGCGCGCATTGTCGAGCGGGCGCAGCCGCGTAATCCCTTTGTCTATATCTTCTGCTCGGGTTTTTTTGCCGCAGCATTGGCGGCGTTGCTGTGCGTAGGGGCGGTGCTGGGGGTGTTGTGGATGGACGGGTTATTCGTCATGCCGTTCTGGCTGGAGGACTTTGTCGGCTATCTGTGGCTGATCATCTTTCCCGAGGCGTTTATCAACGGGATGCTGGTCACGGCACTGATGGTGTTCTGCCCTGAATGGCTTGAGACCTTCAACCGTACCCGCTACCTGGCGGCGCCGGGCAAGGATGATGGCCCCGAATAAATTGCCTTGCCCTGTGGGAGCCGGTTTTGCCCGCGATGGTATCGCTGAGGTTTACCTGACAGGCCGATTTGCCTGAATCGCGAGCAAGCCCGCTCCCACGTGTTTAGTGCAGGCGTTCGCTCAGGTCCTCTGAGAACAGATCATCTTCAGCATCCGGGCTCACCGGAATCTTGTGTTCTTCGGATGCCCAGGCACCCAGGTCAATCAGCTTGCAGCGGTCCGAGCAAAAGGGGCGGAAAGCGTTGGTGGTATCCCATTGCACGGCTGTGCCACACGTCGGGCAGTCTATGGTCATAGGTTTGGTCATGGTTGGCCTCCACGCAAAGTTAGATAAAAGTTATGCAGGCGTTCGACCTCAGTCTGCAACGCCTTCAGATCGTTGTCATTGACCAGCACATCGTCAGCGTGGCGAAGGCGATCTTCGCGACTGGCCTGAGCCTTGAGAATGGCTTGCACCTGCTGCTCGGTGGTGTTGTCGCGCAATAACGTGCGTTGTATCTGCACGGCTTGGGGCGCGTCGATCACCAGCACGCGCTGGGTTGTGGTGTATTGCCCTGACTCGATGAGCAGCGGCGAGACCAAAATGGCGTAGGGCGATTGTGCCTGCGCCAGGTTGTTCGCGATCTCTTCACGAATCAGCGGATGTAGCAGCGCCTCAAGCCAGCGACGTTGCTCAGGGTCGGAAAAGATGAGGTTGCGTAGCGCGCCTCGATTGAGCTGCCCATCGGCTTGCAGCACCTCATCGCCAAAATGCTCTGCGATTGTGGCCAGCGCCGGGCGCCCCGGCTCGACAACCCAGCGTGCAGCATGATCGGCGTCCACCACGTGTACGCCCAGCGCGGCAAAATGTTCGGCGGCGGCACTTTTGCCGCTACCGATACCGCCGGTCAGCCCGAGAATCCAGGGTTTGGAAGGTGGAGTCATCGTGTCAAACCGAAATCTGCCAATAGAAGCCAGTTATTTGACCACCCCAGAGCAATGCAATCCAGCCGGCAATTGCCAGATACGGCGCAAAGGGGATGGGGGTCGAGGTATTGGCCCGGCGCATGGCCAATAGACTCAACCCCACCAGCGCCCCCAGTAGCGAGGACAACAGGATGGTCAAGGGCAGAACCGTAAACCCGCCCCAGGCGCCAAGCATGGCCAACAACTTGAAGTCGCCATAGCCCATGCCTTCCTTGCCTGTGATCAGCTTGAATACCCAGAACACCGACCACAGGCTTGCGTAGCCCAATGCCGCGCCCCATACGGCCTGCTCCAGAGTCGTGAACGTGGAAAAACTGTTCAGCAACAACCCCAGCCACAGCAGGGGAAGCACCAGAGAGTCGGGTACGATCTGATGGTCGATATCAATCAGGCAAATGGCGAGCAGCCCCCACGTTAGCAGGAGCATGCAACCCGCTTGCACGCCAAAACCGTAATGCCAGGCAACAAACGCCGACAGGATCGCGCAACACAGCTCAGTCAATGGATAGCGCAGGCTGATAGCCGTTTTGCAGCTCGAGCACTTACCCCGCAACACCAGGTAGCTCAGCAGCGGAATGTTCTCCCAGGCCCGCAGTGAATGCTGGCATGCGGGGCAATGGGAGCGGGGCAACATCAAGTTATACACAGGGCCCTCGGCGGGCGCTGGCAGATCCAGCAGTTCGCGGGCCTGGGACTGCCAGTCCTGTGCAAGCATCTTTGGCAAACGCCACACCAGCACATTGATAAAACTGCCCACCAGCAACCCCAGGATCAGGGTGCAGGCGATGAACGCGTCGGGTTCAGTGGTCAAAAAATCCATCATGCTCAGATCACTCGACCCAGGTTGAAAATGGGCAGGTACATGGCGATGACCAGCCCGCCAACCATGACTCCAAGTACCACCATGATTACCGGCTCCATCAACGTTGTCAGGTTATCGACCAGGGTGTCGACTTCGCCTTCATAATAGGCGGCTACGTGGTCAAGCATGTTGTCCAGTGTGCCGGATTCTTCGCCAATGGCGGTCATCTGCACAGCCATGCCCGGAAAGACTCCGGCTGCGCTCATGGCCACATGGATCTGGCTGCCTGTCGCCACCTGTTGCCTGACGCGCAGTACGGCCTCTTTGTACTGGCTGTTGCCAGTGGCGCTGGCCACCGAATTCAGCGCTTCAAGCAGCGGCACACCGGCAGTCAGGGTGGTCGACAGCGTGCGGGAAAACCGGGCCATTGCCGTCAAATGCAGCAAGTTGCCCATGACGGGCAGTTTTAACAGCCATGCATCAACGCGCTGGCGCAATGCAATAGAGTTTTTGTAGCGATGCCGCAAGCCCGCAAGGGTAACGCCTAGAATGCCCAGCAACCACAGACCGTAGACTTGTAGCGTTTGCGAGAGAGCGATCACCCACAAGGTGAACGCGGGAAGTTGTGCGTCGAATGAGTGGAACACCCCCTGAAATTGCGGGACCACTTCAATCAACAAAATGCTGCACACCGCCAGCGCCACCAGCAGTACGGCGACAGGATAGGTCATGGCTTTCTTGAGTTTCTTTTTCAGCGCTTCTGTTTTTTCCTTGTGGGTGGCGACGCGACGCAGTAGCACGTCCAGGGCCCCGGCTTGCTCGCCTGCTTCAACCAGGCTGCAGAACAGAGGGTCAAAACAGGCCGGCTTTTTGCGCAGCGCAGCCGTCAGGCTGGTCCCTGCGCCGATGTCCTGCTTAAGCTCGATGACCTGCTGGCGCATTGCCCGTTGTTCAAACCCCTTGGCAATCACGTCCAGTGCCTGAAGCAGCGGGATGCCAGCGCTGATCAGGGTGGCCAGCTGGCGCGTGAACAGAGTGATATCCAGCGCTGTAACGGATTTTCCTGAAGGGGACTCACTGTTTGCATGGCGCCGGATTTTACTAACGGTAATACCTTGGCGACTGAGACGGGCCCGGATCATGGCGTGGCTGTCGGCCGTGATTTGACCGCTGATCACAGACCCCTTCAGGTCAGAGCCTTCCCATAGGTAGCGCTTGTTCTTAATGGCCTGTGTTGCCATGCATCCATCCCTGGAACGCTGAGCGTCCTGCTGTGTTGTGAGTCCAAAGACTAGATGCGCTGAGCCTGGGCCCGCCTCCTTGAGCGTGTCCAAAGGTGTCAGTGATGCAGTTGTGGAGCATCGGCCCACTAACCTTGATAGCCTGTGCGCACTTTTTTGGCTGCACAGCATTGCTACGGCGCTGATTGGCGCCACTTCTTCGGAGACTCCGCGTGAAACAACAAAAAGGCTTCACCCTGATCGAGCTGATGATCGTTGTTGCGATTATTGGCCTGATCGCTTCGTTTGCATTTCCGGCTTACAACGACCACGTCATGAAGACCCGTTTTGCCGAGGTGAACGCAATCGGCAACACCTACAAGACAGCCGTTGCCCTGTGCTTCAGCCAGAGCAATGACCTGGCGGTTTGCGATGCTGGCACCAACGGCATTCCTGCCCCGGCCGAAGCCACAGACAACCTGGCTGCGGGCATGACGGTGATAGATGGCGTGATTACCATGGCCGGCACTCAGGCCGCCGGTGGTTGGGTCAGCGTGCTGGTCCCGACGTTGAGCGGTTCAGGCGCTACCCTGACCTGGACACAAAACGACACCTGCCTGGCCAGCGGTGCCTGTCAGTAAAACGCGTTGTGTGAGCTTTCCTGCGGTGCCCATTTAACGGGCACCGCAGGTGTAGCCCGGTCAGTTTGGCGGGCATTGTGCTGTGCAATCGCGGACCAAGACCGGTTTGACCAACGGCCCACATTGACGTCCGAAAATGGCGAGAACCGGTAAAGTTGCGGTGCTATTGTGCGGCTTATGAACTCAGATAACTGCCTGTCCACGCCCAGTATCGCCGCCTGCGAAATCGCTCGCTTGAGCCGCGATGCGCGTTTTGACGGGGTGTTTTTTACGGCGGTGCTCAGTACCCGGATCTACTGCCGCCCCGTGTGCCCGGCACGAGCCCCCAAAGCGCAAAATGTGGTGTATTACCCCAGCGCCGCAGCGGCTCAAGCTCAGGGCTTTCGCCCTTGCCTGCGCTGTCGGCCGGAGCTGGCGCCGGGCAATCAGCTTTGGTTGCAGGGGGAGCATCTGGTGGCGCGAGCGCTCAAGCTCATTAATGAAGGTTATCTGGCGGATCATTCGCTGGAGGCGCTGGCGGAACGCATGAACATGGGGAGCAGGCAATTGCGTCGCTTGTTTGTTCAGCACTTGGGGGCGCCACCGATGGCGGTGCATTCCACTCAGCGCCTGTTATTTGCCAAGCAATTGTTGACCGAAACCGACCTGTCGATCACCGAAGTGGCCATGGCTTCCGGCTTTGGCAGTCTGCGCCGTTTCAATGCGGCCTTTGCCGAGGCCAATCATGCCGAGCCCAGGGCCTTCAGGCGCAGCCCAAAGGCTCGTGCGGACAAGGCCCTGGTACTGCGACTGGGTTATCGCCCGCCTTATGAATTCATAGCCTTGCTGGGTTTTTTACAGAGTCGGGCCTTGCCCGGTATTGAGCGAGTCGACGGGCACAGTTACCAGCGGGTCTTTGGCACGGCGGATGCGCCAGGCTGGCTGCGGATCAGCCCATGGCCGGGGGAGCAGCATGCGCTGCAACTGGAACTGCACAACGTGGCGCCAAGCCAGATGCTGGGCGTGGTCACCCGGATTCGACGGATGTTCGACCTGGATGCCGACCCCCTCGCCATCGCCCGCACGTTAAGCCTCAGCCCGCTGCTGGCGCCGGTTATCGAACGGTATCCGGACCTGCGATTGCCCGGTGGCTGGGACGGATTTGAAGTGGCCGTACGGGCCGTGCTGGGGCAGCAAGTCAGTGTGGCCGCTGCGCGAACCCTTGCCAGTCGTATCGTGCAGCGCTACGGAATTGCCATTGAAGCGGGTGCCGGTTCTGGCCTGGATCGTCTGTTTCCGGGACCGCAGCAATTGGTAGATGCCGACCTTGGGCAACTGGGCATTACCCAGGCACGTATCAATACGATCAAGGGGATTGCGGGTGCGCTTATCGATGGCCGCGTCGATTTTGCGGTGGAGCAACCGTTAGAGCGCTTTATCAGCCGCTGGGTGCAACTGCCCGGCATTGGTGAATGGACCGCCCACTACATCGCCATGCGCGTGCTCAAACACCCCGATGCGTTTCCGGCTGCAGACTTGATTCTGCGCCGCGAAGCCAACCCCGGCGGCAGTGCGTTAAGTACCAGTGCGCTGCAGGCACTGGCCGAAAGCTGGCGCCCGTGGCGGGCCTATTCAGTGATGTATTTATGGCGCGCAGCCACCGACTCGGCGTCTGCACGAAAGGTATGAACATGAAAACTGTGTACTACGAACACATGCCATCACCCATTGGCCCGCTGTTTTTGGTCGCCGATGATGAAGGGCTGCGAGAAGTGCGTTTCGAGCTGGAGCGCCGGCCGCATACGCCGTTGGACGGTTGGGTGCATTCGCCCGGCAAACTCGCTGAAGTCCGACGTCAATTGGAAGAGTACTTTGCGGGTGAGCGCCTGACATTCGACTTGCTGCTCAAGCCCCTGGGCACTGAGTTCCAGCAGTCGGTATGGCAAGCGCTGACCACCATTCCCTACGCGGTGACCACTAGTTACGGGCAGCTATCGCAGCAAATCGATCGGCCCAAGGCGTCTCGGGCGGTGGGGGCCGCGAATGGGCGTAATCCGATTCCGATCATCATCCCGTGCCATCGCGTGATTGGCAGCAACGGAACACTGACCGGCTTCGCCGGTGGGCTGGCGGCCAAGCAATGGCTACTGGCGCATGAACTGAAGTGCCAGGGCTTTGCGCTGTCTTGATCAACCAGCAACAACCTGTGGGAGCAGGGCTGTTCAGAGGCTCAAGCGCATCGACAAATCCACTGCCTTGACATCCTTGGTCATGGCACCAATCGAGATGTAGTCCACGCCAGTTTCGGCAATCGGGCGCAAGGTTGTCTCGTTGATGCCGCCGCTGGCTTCCAGTTTGGCTTTACCCGCGTTCAGGCGCACCGCTTCACGCATATCGTCCATGCTCAATTCGTCGAGCATGATGATGTCAGCGCCTGCTGCCAGAGCCTCCTTGAGTTCCTCCAGGCTTTCGACTTCTATCTCTACCGGCTTGCCCGGTGCGATTTTGTGCGCAGCGCTGATGGCCTGGGCAATGCCGCCGCAAGCAGCGATATGGTTTTCCTTGATCAAAAATGCGTCGTACAGACCGATACGGTGATTGTGGCAACCGCCGCAGGTCACTGCGTATTTTTGCGCCAGACGCAGGCCCGGCAGGGTTTTGCGGGTGTCCAGCAACTTGACCTGGGTGTCGGCCACTTGATCGGCCAGGTATTGCGCGTGGGTAGCAACGCCCGACAGCAATTGCAGAAAGTTCAGTGCACTGCGTTCACCGCTGAGCAGTGAGCGGGCAGGGCCTTCAAGGTGGAACAGCACTTGGTTGGGGCTCACACGCTCGCCATCGGCGACTTGCCAATGCACGGCAACCCGGGGGTCAAGCTGGCGAAAGACAGTGTCGACCCAGGCGGTACCGCTGATGACCGCTGTTTCACGGGTGATAATCGTGGCTTTGGCCAAGCGTTCGGCCGGGATCAGCCGTGCAGTGATATCGCCGCTGCCAATGTCTTCGGCTAACGCACGACGCACGTTGGCTTCGATTTCGGCAGTGAGGTCGGCCAGGCGTAAATTCGGCATAACGAGCTCCACAAACAAAGTGCGCCGATTATAGGGCCATGCCGCTGGCGAACCCAAGGTGTGCGCAGAGTCACAAGCAAATGCCTGCAATGTGCTTCTTTCGGCACTTTGAACATTAATACTCACCCTTGGTCATTCAAATGAAGAGTCCACTGGTACAAGCGCCTTCTTTTGCAAGATAATCCGCCTTTGGATTGGCGCCATAGGTTTGACGTATAGCCATTGCCTTAATTTCGATACACCGGCCAGTGCATACGCCACTGCCGGCTTCTGTTTGTGAGCGTTAAAAATGGCTCTGACCACGAGCGTTCACTGGCAAGCGAAGAGACCCTTCAGGGAGGCCAGGATGCAAAATGACGGGAAAGTGGGGCCTGTGCACAGGACCGCCACTGAGTTGGCGATGCATTCGCCACTTGCCCGCCTGCCTGTGATCCTGCTGCAGGTTCATGACAAAGCCGCTCAGCAGCTCAGGATCGAATTGCAGGCGCTGTTCGACAATGCCGATGAAACCTTGTTTGAAATGGCCGACAAGGCTCAAAGCGATACCGAGCAGAGCCTGTTTTTTGAAGCCATGCGCGATGTGCGGCTCAAGCGCAAACACATTGAGCGCGGCTTTCTTGAGCACCTGTTTGATGCCTTTGTCAGTCTGACCCAGCCCGATGTCAGTGAGCCCACGCTACAGGCTGGCGCCCCGTCACAGGCTGCGTTCTCACTGATGGCCAATGACCTTGAGCGGGCTCAAGTGACCAGTGCAATGGTGACGCGGGTACTGAACCGCAACCAGTTGGCCCTGTGCCAGTTGAGCACTCGTCTCAATACCCTGAGTTGCATTCCCCTGGATGAGCAGAACAACCCGCTGGGCCCTGCCCGGCTGTGCGAGTACTTTTTGCAGGCCGAGCGGGATCAGGGCGTGGACATCAAGGTCAAGCTCATCATGCTGCGCTTGTTCGAGAAGTACCTGCTCAGCAGGACCGAGCATCTGTACGCCGATGCAAACCAGTTGTTGATCGCCACGGGTGTGTTACCCGACCTATCGGAAAAGACCTCGTGCTGCGCAGTGAAAGCCGGTGCCCTTGCGCAGGAATTACCCGATACCGGTGAAAATGCGAGCTACCTGGTAGGGCTGTTATTCGATTACATCCGCGATGACCGGAACCTGTCACCTGCGTTGAGAAAGCTGCTGGGACTGTTGCGCGAACCGGTGCTGCAGATCGCCCAGAGCGATCAGAACTTTTTCAGTTGTGACAGCCACCCGGCCCGTCGCTTGCTCAATGTGATCGCTGGCGCCGCCATTGGCTGTGGCGAGAGTGCCGATGACTGCAACGATCTGCTGTATCGCAAAATCGAGCACGTGGTTCTGCAACTGGTGCGGTATGCGGGCAATAACCCGGCGCTGCTTGAATCGTTGCTGCATGACTTTTTGATGTTTACCCGCGGCGAATACAGCCGCAGTGAGTTGCTTGAGCAGCGCACCCGTGATGCGGCGCAGGCTCGCAGTTGCCCCACGTTTGAACCCGAGCCGCAGACAGTGCCCTTGCCCGTTCTTGATGAGCAGGGCCACCTTGGGCTGTTGCTGGTCAGCCAGTTGCGTATTGGTACCTGGATCGAACTCCAGGAAGACGACAACACATCCCTGCGCTGCAAGCTGATTACGATCCTGGAGCCCGGCGGCACGCATATTTTTGTCAATCGCATCGGGGCCAAGGTGCTGGAAAGAAACCGCACCGATCTGATCGTCCAGCTGCGCAACGGGACTGTTTTGCCGCTCGACGACCGCTTATTGATTGACCGGGCGCTGGAGTCGGTAATAGACAGTCTGCGTCAGTCCAGCCCGGAGTAGACGGGTAGTACGCAGATTGCTCCCCATCGGCGCGCTCATCGCGGCATACTGGGCCTTTCGTTTTGCCTGTTGAAGGAGCCTGTATGCAATTGGACCCCGCGAGCGGCTGGTTTCAAGGTGTGCGCCATTGTCCGTCCCCCAACTTCAATGCGCGCCCCGGTGACGAAATCTCCCTGCTGGTTATCCACAACATCAGCTTGCCCCCCGGGCAGTTCGCCACCGGCAAGGTTCAGGAATTCTTCCAGAACCGACTGGACGTCACAGAACATCCTTACTTTGAAGGCATTGCGGACTTGAAAGTGAGTGCGCATTTCCTGATCGAGCGAGATGGCACTGTGACCCAGTTTGTCTCCTGCCTTGATCGAGCATGGCATGCGGGGGTTTCGAGCTTTGAAGGGCGAGAGACCTGCAATGACTTTTCCCTGGGCATTGAACTTGAGGGCACCGATGAGCTGCCCTTCACGGAGGCGCAGTATCAGGCGTTGACAGCCTTGAGCCGGCAATTGCAGGCGGCTTTTCCCGATATCACCCCCCGCAGGATATGTGGTCATAGCGACGTTGCACCGGGTCGCAAGACGGATCCGGGGCCGGCTTTTGATTGGATGCGCTTTCGCAGCGCGTTGCAGCACACAGGAGAGAAACAATGAGTTTTGTGGTGTTACTGCTGGCGATTCTGGTCGAGAAGTTCTCGGGTTTGCGTCAGCGCCTGCAATGTGACGGTGGCTGGCTGCGCGAGTTGCACAAGCTTGAAGCCAGCCCCGGGCTTGGCAATAAACCCTGGTGGGTGTTGTTCATCCTGATTGCATTGCCTGCAGCCGTATTGGGCCTGCTCCTGGTGGTGCTGCACCCTGTGGCTTATGGCCTGTTGGCGCTGCCGATCCACCTGCTGGTGGTGATTTACAGCCTGGGGCGCGGCGATCTGCTGGGCGGGCTCGGGCCGTTTCGCGACGCTTGGCGGCGTGGCGACTTGCAGGCAGCTGCCCATGTTGCCGAGCGTGATCTGGGCGTCAGTGCCGACAGCGGTGAGCAATTGCTGGAGAAGGTGCAGGGGCATTTGTTGTGGCAGGCCTACCAGAGCTTTTTTGCGGTGATTTTCTGGTATTTCCTGCTGGGGCCTGTGGTGGTCTTGAGCTATCGCTTGCTGGCCCTGGCGGCAGAGCACAGCCAGAATCCGGCACTGGTCGAACGTGCCGGGCAGTTGCGTCATGCCTTTGACTGGTTGCCGGTGCGGCTGCTGGCCGCGAGTTTTGCGCTGGTAGGCAACTTCGCCGCGGTCAGTCGAGTGATGCTGCATGAGTTGCTGAGTTGGGACATCAGCGCCGCGCAATTGATCAACAAGGCTGGCTGTGCCGCTGCCGAAATCCCCGCGCCACAGGCCGGACCTGAAGGTGTGGGCAGCCTCGACACCCTCTGGGCCTTGTTGCTGCGCGCGGCGGTGCTTTGGTATGCGTGTTTTGCGGTGTGGGCGTTGCTGCTGTAGAGCCGCATTTCATCGCAGTGGGAGCGGGCTTGCTCGCGATGGCATCGACGGGGCATCCCTGACCCACCGAGTTGTCTGAATCGCGAGCAAGCCCGCTCCCACAAGAAAGTACACAGGCTTGCGCTCAGTGTTTCCAGCCAAAGACTTCACAGGCATTAGTCGTACTGGCCTCGGCTAAACGCTCCGGGCTGATGCCCATCACCTCGGCCAGTGCCTGGCAAATATCGGGCAAGTACTCCGGGCTGTTGCGCTGGTTGGGGTGCATGGCAGGCGCCATGTCGGGGGCGTCGGTTTCCAGCACCAGGGCGTCCAGCGGCAAATCGGCGATCACTTTTCGCAGGCGCAAGGCCTGCGGCCAGGTGGCCGCTCCACCCAGACCCAGTTTGAATCCCAGCTTGATATATTCGCGGGCTTCTTCGCGACTGCCTGCAAATGCATGAACAATCCCGCCGCGCTTTAGCCGCAAGCGCTTCAGTGTCGCAATCACCTGAGCATGGCTGCGCCTGACGTGGAGCAGGGCGGGCAGTTGAAAGTCGGCGGCCAATTGCAGCTGCGCTTCAAACAGCGTTTGCTGGCCGTCACGGTCGAGTTCGGGAAGAAAGTAGTCAAGGCCGATTTCCCCCACCGCACATAACTGCGGATGCCCTGCCAGGCGGCTCAGCCATTGCTCGAGCTCAATCACCTGCTCAGGACGATGATCGTTGAGGTACACCGGGTGCAAGCCAAAGGCGGCATACAGCTGGCTGTCGGTTTGCACCAGATCCCACAATCGCTGCCAATTGCTCTGATAGACCCCCAGCACCACCATTTTTTCAACACCCAACGCTCGACTGCGCGCCAGTAACTGCGGGCGGTCAGCGTCAAAGTCCGGGAAGTCGAGGTGGGTGTGGGTGTCGATCAACTGCATGCTCAGGCCTGATGGATACGCTGTTTGAAATTACGTGCGATCGCATGAATACCGGGCACGTAGTTCTGCTCTTCAATGGCTGCCAGCGCCAGGTTCAGGGCTGTTTCGGCGATCAGTTTGTGTTGCTGGCCCATGGCATTGACGGGCAGCGGCAGGAAGTCCAGCAACTGTGTGTCACCAAAGGTGGCCAGGCGCAAGGGCGGGCGCTGGGTCGGGTGCTCCAGCAATGCGTCGAACATCCCCTGCAACAGCACGTATGAGGTGGTGATCAGCGCATCCGGGAAGTGCCCCTGACGCGCCAGCAACTCATCGATGATCCGGCGTCCACATTCGCGGCTGAAGGCCGCGCCGTGTTCAATCAGGACTTCGCCTTCAAACCCTTCGACAGCCTGCTTGAACCCTGCCTCACGGGCCTGACTGACGCTCAGTTCAGGACGGGCGCCGATCAATACAATCTGCCGGGGCAATGGCTGCAACAGGCTGCGGGTCAATTGCAGGCTGGCTTCGCAGTCATCACTGATAACCGAACAAAAACGCTCCGGCTCCATCGTCCGGTCAATGGCAATGATCGGCATGCCCAGGTCTTGCAACTGGCGGTAGCTGTCATCTTCTTCGGGCAAGCAACTGGCCACGAACAGGGCGTCGCAACGGCGGGCACGAAACAGCTTGAGCAACTGGCGCTCACTTTCCGGGGCATCGTCGGAGCTGGCGATCAGCAACTGATAGCCCCGGGCACGGGCGCCTTGTTCGAGTTGCTTGGCCAGGCGGGCATAACTCGGGTTTTCAAGGTCCGGGAGGATAAACCCCAAGGTGCGCGTGTGCCGACTGCGCAGTCCGGCCGCTTGCGGGTTGGGGGTAAAGCCGTGTTCCTCGACCACAGCGCGTACGCGCTCGACCGTGCTGCTGCTGATGCGCTGCTGCTCGGCTTTTCCATTGATGACATAGCTGGCCGTGGTTACGGAAACACCTGCCAATTGAGCGATATCACTGAGCTTCACGCCGAAAATTCCTTATTTTTTGTAGTACATGTCGACATTTTGGCCAATCCTAACCGATAAAGGCAGCCGACCATCGTCTGCCCTTCGCGTCCTGCCTTTTTGCACCATCCGCGGCGAGCACTCATCAATACGACAAGTTGGACTTCAAGCGCGAGCAATTATGCAGTAACGTGCCGGGTATTCTTGATTAAACGTTTCAGCAGACGTATTTAAAGGTGCTTATCCCGGTAGCGATGTGCTTGCCACACATCCGCAGACACAGCCCGTGATCAGCGACCTAAGCTGACTTAATTCAAAACAATACCGGGTGCCATAGAGCGCCGGAAAGGAGAACGCATGCTCGAGCTCACCATAGAGCAGATTTCCATGGGCCAGACGGCTGTGGACAAGTCTGCGGCGTTGCAATTACTCGCCGATAAACTGGTTGCCGATGGCTTGGTGGCTGAAGGTTATCTGAGCGGCTTGCAAGCGCGTGAGGCTCAAGGTTCGACCTTTTTGGGCCAGGGCATCGCCATCCCCCATGGCACGCCTGAAACCCGCGACCTGGTGTTCACCACGGGGGTACGTTTACTGCAGTTCCCCGAGGGTGTGGATTGGGGCGATGGGCAAATGGTGTACCTGGCGATTGGTATTGCGGCCAAGTCCGATGAGCACCTGCGCTTGCTGCAACTGTTGACCCGGGCCCTGGGCGAGACCGATCTTGGCGAAGCCCTGCGTCGCGCCAGCTCTGCCGAAGCCTTGCTCAAATTGCTCCAGGGCGCTCCCCAGGAACTGGCGCTGGATGCCCAGATGATTGGCCTGGGTGTGTCCGCGGATGACTTCGAAGAGCTGGTATGGCGCGGCGCACGCTTGTTGCGCCAGGCCGATTGCGTGAGCAATGGCTTTGCCGCCGTACTGCAACAAGTTGATGCGCTACCCCTGGGCGATGGCCTGTGGTGGCTGCACAGCGAGCAGACGGTCAAGCGTCCGGGGCTGGCGTTTGTAACGCCGGACAAACCGATGCGCTACCTGGGCCAGCCGCTGAGCGGTCTGTTTTGCCTGGCCAGCCTGGGCGAAGCCCATCAGGCATTGCTGGAGCGCCTGTGCGCGTTGCTGATTGCCGGTCGCGGTCACGAATTGGGCCGGGCCACCAGCCGTCGTGCGGTGCTCGAAGTGCTGGGCGCAGAGTCGCCGGCTGACTGGCCGAGCGCCCGTATTACCTTGGCCAACGCCCACGGTTTGCATGCGCGCCCGGCCAAGGTTCTCGCGCAACTGGCGAAAAGCTTTGAAGGTGAAATCCGCGTCAGGATCGTTGACGGGCAGGACTCGGCAGTTTCGGCCAAGAGCCTGAGCAAGTTGCTCAGCCTCGGTGCCCGTCGCGGCCAGGTGCTGGAGTTTGTTGCCGAACCGAGCATTGCCAATGACGCATTGCCCGCACTGTTGGCGGCTGTCGAAGGCGGTCTGGGCGAAGAAGTCGAGCCGCTGCCGATCCTGGTCGAAGCAGCCCCGAGCGTGGCCGAAATTGCCACGCTGATCACCGCTCCGGTTGCCGGTAGCGTGGTGCAGGCCATCGCCGCCTCGCCCGGCATTGCCATTGGCCCGGCCCATATCCAAGTGTTGCAAACCTTCGACTACCCGCTGCGTGGCGAGTCGTCAGCGGTTGAGCGCGAGCGCCTGCAAAAAGCCTTGAACGAAGTGCGTCAGGACATTGAAGGCCTGATTTCGCGCAGTCAGTCCAAGGCCATTCGCGAAATTTTCATCACTCACCAGGAAATGCTCGACGACCCGGAACTGACTGACGAAGTCGATTCGCGCCTCAAGCAGGGCGAAAGTGCCGAAGCGGCCTGGATGTCCGTGATCGAAGCCGCTGCACACCAGCAAGAGTCCTTGCAGGATGCGCTGCTGGCTGAGCGGGCGGCCGATCTGCGGGATATCGGTCGCCGCGTCCTGGCTCAGTTGTGTGGTGTGCAAACCCCGGCCGAACCTGACCAGCCCTATGTGCTGGTGATGGATGAAGTGGGCCCGTCGGACGTGGCGCGTCTTGATCCGGCACGGGTAGCGGGTATTTTGACCGCCCGCGGTGGCGCGACTGCGCACAGCGCCATTGTCGCTCGTGCACTGGGTATTCCGGCGCTGGTGGGGGCAGGCGAAGCCGTGTTGTTACTGGCGCCGGGCACTCAGCTATTAATCGATGGCCAGCGCGGTCGCTTGCACGTTTCACCGGATGCCGACGCCTTGCAGCGTGCCACCCAGGAGCGCGACAGCCGCGAACAGCGCTTGCTGGCCGCTTTTGCTCAGCGCCACGAACTGGCCGTGACCCAGGATGGCCACCCGGTTGAAGTGTTTGCCAATATCGGCGAAAGCAAAGGCGTCGCCAGTGCCGTGGAGCAGGGCGCCGAGGGCATTGGCCTGTTGCGCACCGAGCTGATTTTCATGGCCCACTCCCAGGCGCCGGACGAGGCCACTCAGGAAGCTGAGTACCGCCGCGTGCTGGATGGCCTGGACGGGCGGCCCCTGGTGGTTCGTACTTTGGACGTGGGTGGCGACAAGCCGCTGCCGTACTGGCCGATCGAGAAAGAAGAAAACCCGTTTCTGGGTGTTCGCGGTATTCGTCTTACCCTGCAACGTCCGCACGTCATGGAAAGCCAGTTGCGCGCTTTGCTGCGCTCGGCAGACAACCGCCCGCTGCGCATCATGTTTCCGATGGTGGGCAGCGTGGCCGAATGGCGGGCTGCTCGCGACATGACCGAGCGTCTGCGGCTGGAAATTCCGGTGGCCGATTTGCAACTGGGGATCATGATCGAAGTGCCGTCCGCCGCCTTGCTGGCACCTGTGCTGGCCAAGGAAGTGGATTTTTTCAGCGTCGGCACTAACGACCTGACCCAGTACACCCTGGCCATCGACCGTGGTCACCCGACCCTGTCGGCTCAGGCAGACGGCCTGCATCCGGCGGTGCTGCAACTGATCGACATCACCGTCCGTGCCGCCCATGCCCACGGCAAATGGGTTGGCGTGTGCGGCGAACTGGCCGCTGATCCGCTGGCGGTGCCCGTACTGGTTGGCCTGGGCGTGGATGAGCTGAGCGTTTCGGCGCGCAGCATTCCCGAAGTCAAGGCGCGGGTGCGGGAGTTGAGCATGGATCGCCTCACAACCCTGGCCGCCCAGGCATTGAGCGTTGGCAGTCCGGATGAAGTTCGTGCATTGGTGGAGGCGCTCTAATGGCCAGCATTCTGACCATCACCCTCAACCCGGCACTGGACTTGACCGTGCGCCTGGGGCATCTGGAGCCGGGCGAGGTCAATCGCAGCCCGATGATGCTGACCCATGCCGCGGGCAAGGGCATCAACGTCGCGCAAGTGCTGGCGGATCTGGGCCACACACTGACGGTGAGCGGCTTTTTGGGCGAAGACAATGCGCAAGCATTCGATGCGTTGTTCAAGCGCCGTGGCTTTGTCGACGGGTTTGTCCGCGTGCCCGGTGAAACCCGCAGCAATATCAAGCTCGCCGAAGACGATGGCCGCGTGACCGACCTGAACGGGCTTGGGCCGCAGGTCAGCCCGCAGGCGCAGCAAGCTTTGCTCGACATACTCGATCGAATTGCACCCGGCCATGATGCAGTGGTGGTGGCCGGTAGTTTGCCCCAGGGCGTGAGCCCGCAGTGGCTGCATGATCTGGTGCTGCGCTTGAAGGCGCTTGGTTTGAACGTGATTCTGGACACCAGTGGCCAGGCCTTGAAAGAAGCCTTGGCAGCGGGCCCCTGGCTGATCAAGCCCAATACCGAAGAACTCAGTGATGCCTTGGGCAGCGATATCAGCAGCCTTGAGGCCCAGATCGAAGCGGCCACTCGTTTGCAGGCGCTGGGTATTGAACACGTGGTTATTTCCCACGGTGCTGACGGTGTGAACTGGTTCAGCCGCGCCGAGGCCTTGCAGGCATTGCCGCCCAAGGTCAGCGTAGCCAGCACGGTGGGGGCAGGCGACTCGTTGCTCGCGGGCATGGTCCACGGTTTGCTCAGCGGGCACAGCCCCGAACAGACCTTGCGAACCGCCACGGCCATTGCGGCGATGGCAGTCACTCAAATCGGTTTTGGTATCAGCGATGCGGCGCACCTGGCGACGCTCGAAAGCGGCGTTCGCGTTCGCCCCCTGACAAAAGAATAAGAGGGATACACATGAAATTAGCCATTGTGACGGGCTGCCCCAACGGCATGGTGACCAGCGTGCTATGCGCCCGTTTGCTCGATGCCGCCGCGCAGCGCCAGGGCTGGAGCACCAGCGTTGAAGTGCATGATCCCAAGCACCCGGAGCGCCAATTGTCGGCGGCCACCCTCGACGAAGCCGAGTGGGTTTTGCTGGTCAGCAGTACACCGCTGGACATGCAGCGTTTTATTGGCAAGCGGGTATTTCAAAGCACCCCGGCCCAGGCCCTGCAGGATGTAGAGGCCGTGTTGCTGCGCGGGATCAAAGAGGCGCAAATCTACACGTCGCCTGCGCCATCCTCGACCCCTGTCGAGAGCGAGAAGCGCGCACCTAAAATCGTCGCCGTCACGGCATGCCCGACCGGCGTTGCCCACACGTTCATGGCGGCCGAAGCCTTGCAGCAGGCGGCCAAGCGATTGGGCTACGAACTGCAGGTCGAAACCCAGGGCTCGGTCGGTGCGCGCAATCCGTTGAGCGCCGAGGCCATCCGGGACGCCGATGTGGTGCTGTTGGCGGCAGATATCGAAGTGCCTGCCGAGCGCTTTGCCGGCAAAAAGATTTACCGCTGCGGCACCGGCATTGCCCTCAAGCAAGCCGAAGCCACCCTGAACAAGGCATTGGCCGAAGGCCAGCAAGAGAGCGCCGCGACGGGCGGCTCAGCACCGGCCAAGCAAGAAAAAACCGGGGTCTACAAACATTTGCTGACCGGCGTGTCCTTCATGCTGCCGATGGTGGTGGCGGGCGGTTTGCTGATCGCGTTGTCCTTCGTGTTTGGCATCTCTGCTTATAAAGAGCCCGGCACGCTGGCGGCAGCCCTGATGCAAATCGGTGGTGACGCTGCGTTCAAACTGATGGTGCCGCTGCTGGCGGGTTACATCGCCTACTCGATTGCCGACCGTCCGGGCCTGGCGCCGGGGATGATTGGCGGTCTGTTGGCGAGCACGCTGGGTGCCGGGTTTATCGGCGGGATCATTGCCGGGTTTATCGCGGGCTATTGCGCCAAGGCGATCAATCGCTATCTGCAATTGCCGCAAAGCCTGGAAGCCTTGAAGCCGATTCTGATCATCCCGTTGTTCGCCAGCCTGTTTACCGGCCTGGTGATGATCTACGTGGTGGGCAAGCCGGTTGCCGGGATGCTCGAGGGTCTCACCCACTTCCTCGACAGCATGGGCACCACCAACGCCATTCTGTTGGGTGTGTTGCTGGGCGGGATGATGTGTGTCGACCTTGGCGGGCCTATCAACAAGGCGGCGTATGCGTTTTCGGTCGGGCTGCTTGCTTCCCAGAGTTATGCACCGATGGCGGCCACGATGGCGGCGGGCATGGTGCCGCCGATCGGGCTGGGCATTGCGACCTTCCTGGCGCGGCGCAAGTTCGCACAAACCGAGCGTGAGGCGGGCAAAGCGGCGCTGGTGCTGGGGCTGTGCTTTATTTCTGAAGGTGCGATCCCGTTTGCCGCCAAAGACCCGCTGCGGGTTATTCCGGCGAGCATCCTGGGTGGCGCGTTGACGGGCGCATTGTCGATGTACTTCGGCTGCAAGCTGATGGCACCGCACGGCGGCTTGTTCGTGCTGCTGATCCCGAATGCGATCAACCATGCGCTGCTGTACTTGCTGGCGATTGTGGCGGGCAGCCTGTTGACTGCGGTGGTGTATGCGGTGATCAAGCGGCCGGAGCCGGTGGAAATGGCGCTGGAAACAGCCAAGGCGTAGTTGCCCGGTAGCCAATACCTTGTGGGAGCGGGCTTGCTCGCGATGCACTTGATGCAGTTGATCTGATTCACCGCATTGAGCCTTTCGCGAGCAAGCCCGCTCCCACAGGAGTCGGGCTAGTAACCCGAGAGAAAACCTCTAGTACACATCGCGGCGATAGCGCCCTTGCTCGATCAGCAACTCCACCGCTTCAGCCCCCAGCATGTCGATCAGTGCCTGGTCCACACCCGCGGCCATCCCCTGCAAACTGCCGCAGATATAAATAGCGGCACCGTCTGCCAGCCATTGACGCACTTCATCACCCGCCTCACGCAAGCGATCCTGCACGTAGACCTTCTGTGCCTGATCCCGCGAAAATGCCAGATCCAGGCGTGCCAGATCACCGCTGGCCAGCCAGCCTTGCAGTTCATCGCGGCAATAAAAGTCGTGCTCGGCGTTACGCTCGCCAAAGAACAACCAATTGCGCTGCTGTCCTTGGGCGATCCGTGCCTTGAGCAAGCTGCGCAGCCCTGCCAGACCGGTGCCATTACCGAGCAGAATCAGCGGCACGGGTTCGGCGGGCAGATGAAAACCGCTGTTGCGCCGCACACGCAGGCTGATCGCCGAGCCGATGGCGGCATGTTCCGTCAGCCAGCCCGAACCAATCCCCAGACTGCCATCGGCATGCCGCTCCTGACGCACGATCAATTGCAATGACCCATCCTCGGGGATCGAGGCAATGGAGTATTCGCGCATGTTCAGCGGGACTAATGCGTCGACCAGCGCCTGGGCGTGCATGCCCACCAGGTGAGCGCGATTGTCCGGCAGTTGGCGGCCGCCCAGTGCCTGGGCCAGGGTTTCTTGCAGGCCGTCGAGTTGCACCGGGGAGTTGGCCGAAAGACCCAGGCCGTCAAGGAAGTGCTCGACGGCCCACGTGGACTGCCTTGGCATGACTTCAACCAAATCACCGGCCTGCCAGGAGGCGTTCCCATCGGGTGGGGTGAGCGCCAGCAGATAAACCCCCGAACCGCTGCTGCCGGGGTTGAGCAGTTCACGCTGATCAAGGCTCCAGTTGTTGTAGCTCGGTGCCTGCCAGTTGGCGCTCGGCGCGCCGCCGGTGAGCTGGCTGAGCTGTTGCTGCCACTGATGAAGCGCCTCGGCATCACCGCTGTCGACCTGTACCGGGCTAAACAACGCTTGGGCCCCACGCTCGCTCAGCCATTGCTGGACCCGGGTGGCAAAACCACAAAAGTGCGGGTATTGGCGGTCGCCCAGCGCGAGCACGGAATACTTGAGCGTGTTCAGCCCCAGAGGCTGGCCGAGGATTTTGCGTTCAAAACCACGGGCGCTGTCGGGCGCTTCCCCATCGCCAAAGGTGCTGACCACAAACAGAGCGTTGCTCGCCTGTTGCAAGTCGTCTTCGTTGAGCGCCCCCAAGGGCTGAACCCGCACCGGCAGACCGGCCGCCTGCAGTTGTCCGGCAGTCTGCCAGGCCAATTGCTCGGCAAAGCCGCTTTGGCTGGCAAAGCCGATCAGCCATGACGGCGCATCGTTGCTGACCGCGGCAAATCCCTGGCGTGCCTGCTTGATCTGACGCTTTTTACGGCGACGGTCCAGGTACAACAACCAGCCGGTAATAAAGAACAACGGCATGGTCAGGCTGGCGATGGTCACCAGGATTCGACCGGTCAGGCCCCAGTAGCTGCCCACATGGAGGGCGTAAATGCTGCTGAGCAATTGTGCCTTGTAGCTTTTGGCTTCAAAGCGATCGTGTTTCTTCACCGCGCCGGTGGCGGGGTCGAGCGTGATCTGGTTGAACGCACGCTCGTGGGGCGAGCTGTTGAGCAGGTAGAACACCGTGGCGGGTTGTCCTGCCACGGGCGGCATGCGCACGTTGTAGGTGCTCAGGTCCGGTCCCGCGGCTTTCTGAATACTGGCCCAGATGGCGTCGTAGTCTGCCACCGGAGCCGGCCCCGCAGGCCCTGGTTGGCCGCGGCCGCCTTTGCGTTGCTGGCTGTTGGGGGTGTCGGAAAACAGCTTTTGCAAGCCCTTGTTGTACCACTCGTAAGACCATGACAAACCGGTCAGGGCCGCCAGCAGGTAAAAGATCATGCACCAGGTGCCTGCGACCGCGTGCAGGTCCCAGTTAAAGCTGCGACCTTTTTTCGCCCAGTCCAGCGTCAACCAGGCACGCCAGTTCAGCGCTTTGCGCGGCCAGCGCAAGTACAGCCCCGACAGGCAGAAGAAAATCAGCATCAGGGTACAGGCGCCGGTGATCTGGCGACCGGTTTGGCCCATGGCCAGAAAACGGTGCAGTTGCAGCATCAGGTCGAAAAAGCCCTGGCCGTTGGCCTCACCCTGGTAGGTGCCGGTATAGGGGTCGACATAGCGCATTTGGCCACGCCGCTCGCCCGGTGGCGGGGTAAAGAAGATTCGCGCAGCAGTGCCGCTGTCCACGCCCACCCACAGCATTGAAACCTGTTTGCCTTCAGTGGCCTCGACCCTGCGCACCAGCTCGGCGGGTGGCAGCACGCCGCTGTCGAGTTTTTCGACCTTGAGTACCGAAGGGTTGAGCAAGTTCAGCAACTCGTCCTGGAACGACACCGTGGCGCCGGTTATCCCCATCAAGGCCAGAACCAGCCCTGCGGTGATCCCGAAAAACCAGTGCAGCTGAAAAAGTGTTTTCTTAAACACGACGACCGCCTTGCTTGCTCAATTGAATGTTTCAAGACTTGTAGCCGCTGACGAGGCACGAGGCTGCGATGGGCTGCGCAGCAGCCCCCATCGGTGGTCCTGCGGCCCGCATCGCAGCCTCGTGCCTCGTCAGCGGCTACACAAAAGCCCCGACCATTGGATGGGCGGGGCTCTGTACAGCTCAACTTCGAATTAGAAGTGCAAGCTGGTGGTCAACAAGGCTGTACGGCCCGCCGCCTGATTGGCGAAGTGAGTCGAGAATGCTTTGTCGTAGTAGGTCTTGTCTGTCAGGTTTTGCACGTTCAGTTGCAGGTCGATATTTTTGGTCAGCTTGTAGCTGGCCATTGCGTCGTAGCGGGTGTAGGACGGCACATATGTCGAGTTAGCAACGTTGCCGAAGACGTCATCCACGTAGAACGCACCGCCACCGACAGTCAGCTTTGGCGTAATTGCATAGGTAGTCCAAAGGCTTGCGCTGTTTCGTGGCGTGTTAGGCAATTTGTTGCCATCGGTGGCCTTGTTCAGAGGGCCGCCATCCTGCTGCTTGCCGTCCAGGTAGCTGTAACCTGCGAAGACTTGCCATTTGTCAGTGATTTTACCGGTAGCAGAAAGCTCAATCCCGTCGACGCGGGTTTTACCGGCGTTTTCGTAGGTGGTGGCATCTGTTTGTACGCGGGTGTTTTCTTTTTCGGTACGGAAGATCGCAGCTGCCAGGGACAGGCGGTCGTTGAGTACATCCCACTTGGTACCGATTTCGTAGTTGGTGGTTTCTTCCGGCTCCATGTCGCTGGCCAGCAGTCTGCCGGTGCGATCTGTAGTACCAGGCAGCGTATTGGTTTCGTTACCGTCACCCAGCATCGAACCCGGAGGTGTCGCCGAGGTAGCGTAGGACACATAGATGCTGCCGTTAGGCCGTACTTTCCACACCAGACCCAACTGGCCAGAGAAGAAGTCGCTGGTGTCGGAGCCTTTGGCAGTCGTTGCGCCAGCACCGGTGTACGTCTTGTACTTGGTGTCGAAATGGTCGTAACGCAGGCCCATGTTCAGCAACCATTCCGGAGTCAGCTCCAGAGTGTCCATGACATAAATGGCGCGAGTGGTACTGGCTGTATCGGTACCCGCGTAGTTGCGTGAGATCGAGCCGCTCCACGGATCATCCGGGTTCGGGTTGCCCAGGGAGGTACAGTTCCAGCCGCTTGGTGCGCCGATCATGCCAGGTGTGCAGTTGGTACTGGAGCCAGCGCTGCCCGGGGTGGTATCGGTGTTAACGTTATAGGACGACTTGCTGCTGGTTTCGCGGCTGAGTTCGATACCGGTGGAGTAGCTGTTTTTGAACCCTGCGATGTACACATCACCAAACAGGTCGGTCTGGTTGGTCGTGGTCGCGGTGTTGCTGACGCGAGTATTTGTACGACGCCACACGCTGCCATTGTTGACGTTGCCTTTACTGTCATCCGGCTGGGTCAGGATGTAGTCCTGCATCGAGTTGCCGTGGCGCAGGGTGTTCTTGATGTGCAGGTCGTCACTGAAATCATGCTCAAACGCAAAAGTCGTGATATCAGCGCGGGTTTTGCGGAAGTCGCGGTCAGTCAGGCCGTAGAAGTTGCTGCTGTCGCCGCCGTTGTTCGGTTTATCCGGGCTGGCAGCCGTGTGGGTATTGCCAACGGAATAACCGTAAGGAATGCCCGAATCCGGCAGGTCGTTACTTTCCATGTGGTAGTAATCGACGTTGAAGCGGGTATCGGTGCCCAGACCAAAGGCCAGGGAAGGCGCAATACCCCAGCGGTCGTAATTGACCTTGTCGCGACCGGCCACGTTGCTTTCATGGCTCATCAGGTTAAGACGGCCTGCAACGGTGTCGCTGAACTGATAGTTGCCATCCATTGTGTAGCGTTGGGTCTGATCCGAACCCCAGGTCCAGCCGCCATCAATGGAGTTACCCAGGTGGGCTTTTTTACTCACCATGTTGATGGTGCCGCCTGCTGCGCCGCGACCACCGAAGGCCGAATTCGGGCCTTTGGCAACTTCAATGTTTTCTACGGCGAAGATCTCGCGGCTTTGCGCACCCGTGTCACGCACGCCATCCAGATAGGTGTCGCCCTGAGCGTCAAACCCGCGGATAAATGGACGGTCGCCCTGTGGGTTGCCGCCTTCGCCTGCGCCGAAAGTAATGCCCGGCACGGTGCGCAATGCGTCCTGCAGCGAGGTGGCTGCGGTGTCTTTGATCAGTTGCTGCGGAATGATGGTGATCGAGCGGGGGGTGTCGATCAGCGGCGCGGTGTACTTGGACGAGCTGGCTTTCTCGACTTGATAAGACTGCTCGGTCTGCTCGCCAGTAACGGTAGTCGCGCCAAGGGAAATACTGTTGCCCTGTGCCTTGCTCTCAGTGCTTTCAGCGGCCTGAGCCATATGGGCTGCAGAGCTCGCAGTGATAGCAACACCGATGGCCGAAGCCAGCAAGCGTGGTGAGCTGACGGGTATTTTTAATTGTTGGCGCGACATTTTAAGATCCCTTCCCCCAGAATTTGAGCCGCGAAATATATGGCAAACAATTCTGACTATCAATTGAGAGGTATTACTATTAGCGCTAAATTTACAATCTTTACAAATTGCCTTTACGGTTTTTTCACACTCGTTCGTCTACAGGGGCGCAACAGGGTTTTACACATTCAATAAGAATCAATACCATTGCCATCCCTTTGCTATCAGGTGCTGCGTAATGTTGCTGCATATCCCCGGCTTGTTCTCCCGTGAAGAGGTGCAGCGCATCCGTGAGGCGCTGCAGCAGACTGAATGGGCTGACGGCAAAATCACTGCCGGCTTTCAATCCGCCAAGGCCAAGCACAATCTGCAACTGCCTGAAGACCATCCGTTAGCCAAGGAAATTGGTGCAGCGATGATGGACCGGCTCTGGAAAAATCCGCTGTTCATGTCGGCAGCGTTACCGCACAAAGTCTTTCCGCCCTTGGTGAACTGCTACACCGGGGGCGGCAGCTTCGACTTTCATATCGACAATGCTGTGCGTCAGCCCAGAGGCAGCCCCGAGCGGGTACGCACGGATCTGTCGGCCACCTTGTTTTTCAGCGATCCCGAAGACTATGACGGCGGTGAACTGGTGATTCAGGACACCTACGGTGTGCAGCAAGTCAAACTGCCAGCTGGCGATATGGTGCTGTACCCTGGCACCAGCTTGCACAAGGTCAATGCGGTTACTCGAGGAGCGCGCTTTGCATCGTTTTTCTGGACCCAAAGCCTGGTGCGTGAAGACAGCCAGCGCACCTTGCTGTTTGAAATGGATGGCGCGATCCAGCAACTGACCCGCGACGTACCCGATCATCCCTCCCTCATCCAGCTCACAGGCACCTATCACAACCTGTTGCGCCGCTGGGCCGAGGTCTAGCCATGAACTTTCAACTGCGCCGTGAAGAAGTGCTCGATGGTGACCAATTGCGCGCCATGCTGGCTGAAAACCCGGCGAAAGCTGCCCAGGCCATCTTGATGGCGGCCAAGGAGGGCATTGTGGACGGTCAGGCTTTGCTGGGTCAGATTCTGCTCGACGGCCAGGGCATTGAGCGCGACCCGGTGCTGGCCAAGCGCTGGTTTCAAATCGCGGCCAATGGCGGCCACCTCATGGCCCGCAACATGCTCGGACGTTGCTGGGAACATGGCTGGGGCGGGCCTGTGGATTGCACGCTGGCCAGCCTGGAATATCGTCAGGCAGCAGAGGCCGGGCTGGATTGGGCGCTCTACAACTACGCCAACTTGCTGGCTACCGGTCGCGGGGTGGCGCAAGACCAGGGTGCAGCGTTCACCTTGTATGGAGTGGCAGCACAGGCTGGCCATGCCAAGTCGATGAATCTGCTGGGGCGTTATCTGGAAGAGGGTGTGTATTGCCCGACAGATAAGAAGGCGGCGTGCTTCTGGTACGAGCGCTCAGCCCTTGGCGGTGATTTTCGTGGCCAGTTCAGCCATGCCTCGGTACTCGCCGAGTCCGGTCATGTTGATGAGGCCTTGATCTGGTTTGAGCGTGCATTGGCGCAAGGCAACCTGAACTTCTTGCGCGTGAGTTACCTGGCCCTGCAGGAGGCTAGGGAGCCACGTGTCAGGGCAATGAGCGACCTTTGGCAAGCGCGCATCCATACGCTGCAGGAAAGCGGCGACTGACAGTCATTACGCCGCGGCGGGTAATGCTCGTACGCGGTGTTTTAGAAGATCTGAATGGGCCACGGATTGTTAGGGTACGTATTCTTTTTTGTTTTTATCGTTGTCTTACGAGTTGCCGGGTAATAGTGTAATTGAATGATGTCCTTTGAAGATTGATCCTGTTTTGGCAGGATAATTATTTAAAGGGATTTAATATGCAAGGTGATAATTACGCCCTCGTTGAGAGTGTTGAAGATGCCAGGCCGCTTGAGGAAATGACGTCCTTGGAAGCGGCCATCTACTTGCCCTCGCAATATATTCAGGTGTTGGCGGGTGAAAAGAACGCCGCGGTTTCAAAAGATGAGCTGGGGTTTATTATTCGGCGCAGTGATATACACAGTGTCCGTGCTTATGTGCGTGAGTCGCGAACATTACCGGTCGATTACAATAAGATCGTGGCATGGTTCGGGGCGAATACAGAGAGCGTGCCGGGGCTGGAGCCTGCAAGTATCCAGTCGTTTCATCAGCGTGTTGTGCAACACGCCGGCACATGGTCGGCGCTGGAGCGTGATACAAAAGAGCTTAGTCGGCAACTTAACAGATTTTCGGACGGTTTTATTACGACGGCCAATGGCATTATTGAACTGATCAATAAGATCGAATTCGAGCGCTTTCTTACGGGGACCCTTGATGAGTTGACCGAGTCAGAAGAAGCCGAGTTGAAGGCGATTGTTCTGAACTCAACAGAACTCAAGGCCGTCCGTATTATCAGGGAATACGTACTGCTGATTAAAAAAGACACCGACGCTTATATTAATAAAGCCACGGCGGTGGGTGCCTTGGCAGCCGAGTTTGAGCGGGTGTTGTCTGACGAGTTGATTCACGAAGTCAACGGCAAGCTAGATGTGTATGCGAAGAGGGGGCACTCCAGGGAGCGCGAAGTGCTGGTCGAGCGTATTAAAGAGCTGGACAGTGAAATTGATCAGTTGATCAAGGACTATAAAACCCAAGTGTTGTATGGCCATTCAGGGATTTTTCTGGGGCCTGTAGGCCTGGCCATCACGGGCGGGATATTTGGTGCGAAAGCCGAATCGACGCGGGCCCGAAAAAACAAGCTGATTGCCGAGCGCGAAGTCGCAAGACAAGGCAGTCATGAGCAGGAAAGGCTGGCCATTGTGCTGGATGCCACTCAGCAGCGCTTTACAGATTTGCGCAGCCGTATGCTCGGCGCCGAACAGGGAGCCAAGCAATTGGCGCAAGTCTGGGGCTACATTGCCAAATACCTCGATGAAGCAGCCTATCAGTTGGAGGGGGTGGATGACCTTGCCCGGCTACACCGGTTCAAGCTGGACTTTTCACAACTGTTGAATCCCTGGACGCGTGTTAAAGACTACAGCGTGCAGATATCCAACGCGTTTAATGAAATTATTGATGGGCGTCATTGAGTAAAGGGACTTAATACATGAATAGGGACAGTGGACACATGGTGTTTGAAAATCCTGATATGCCGGGTGTGTTTGCCGGGCTGAGAAAGTTCAATGCGGTGGCGGTGAATCGTGAATACGATTTTATTCCATCTTTACAAGAACGTTTGAACCTGACCGCCAAAAACCTGAGCAATAGTGCGCGCACTATTGTCGATCAAGTACGCCATCTGGAAGTGGTGGTGGACAGCGCGGGTTTCGATGGGCTGCTGGAACAGTGGGGGGCCATTCATGCTCATACCGAGTTGGCCGTTGAAGTGCAAGCCTCTGCATTAAGTGCGCTCAATGATACCTGTGCCCTGCGGGTCGGTCGCATTGTAAGTGCAGTAGGGGCCGCCAAACATCAAATAGCATTATGGGTCGATGAAGGCGAAGGGCTCAACCTGGAACATTATTCTGATCCCTTGCTGGCGTATGATGCAGCCCGGCTTGATGAGTTGGAACAGCAGGCGGTCATGCTGCAAGTACAAAAAGACAAGTTGAGGGCAGATAAACAGGGGCGGCCGCGAAAACTGAGTGCAACACCTGACCTTTCCGGTACGGTGCTGCCCCTATGTCCTATTCCGAACTCAGCGTTGAAGAGCGCGCGATCATTCAGCTCAGTCAAGCTCAAGGCTTCACCCT
>NZ_JCBCUZ010000014.1:0-118739 GCF_059862735.1 Pseudomonas sp. MF06569
ATGAGCGAGCCAGGCGGCTGATCATGCACCACGATCGGTTACTGGATGTGAGTGAGGCTTGGGTATGGCTGGCTGAGGCTCGCATGCTCGCTCGTCGACTTACTACTTGATTTTGTCTACACCCTCTAAGGATGCTCCGATCAACTTGCTGCGCGGCGGCCGCAAGTCGTAATTTGCACGGCACGCAGCGCTATTTGCTCAAAACGACCTGATGCAGTGTTCATCGAGGGCGTTTTTCGCCCGGTTTTCCATGTTAAGCGCGCAACTCGCCCATACCCATCAGTTGTTTTCGAGCCATCCACAGGTTCGACAGGGCGAACAATGTGGTCAACTGAGCCGTGTTTTTCATCAGCCCACGAAAGCGCACTTTCACGTACCCAAATTGGCATTTGATCACCCGAAACGGATGTTCGACCTTGGCCCGTGTCTGGGCTTTGCAGTACTCAATCTTGCGCTTGGCCTTGTAGAGCACGCTGCGTTTATTCAACTTGGAATAGGTGCTGCGGCGCGCCGCGATTTGCCAGATCACTTCACGATTTTCATGCTCTTCACGCTTCTCAACGCCGGTGTATCCGGCGTCTGCATACACTGCATTTTCTTCGCCATGCAAAAGCTCGGCGACCTGTGTGACATCGGCGACGTTGGCGGCGGTGCCGTGGACGTGATGAACCAAGCCGGACTCGACATCAGCGCCAATATGGGCCTTCATTCCGAAGAAATACTGGTTACCTTTTTTGGTCTGATGCATCTCGGGGTCGCGCTTTCCCTCTTCGTTTTTAGTCGAACTGGGAGCATGAATAATGGTGGCATCGACGATAGTGCCCTGACGCAGAGACATGCCTTTGCCCTGCAAATAACCATTGATGACCGCGAGGATTGCAGGTGCAAGCTGATGCTTTTCCAATAAGTGCCGGAAATTCATGATCGTGGTGTCTTCAGGTATCGGGGCGCTCAAGGTCAAACGTGCAAACTGGCGCATGGGCGTGATTTCGTAGAGCGTTTCTTCCATGGTCGGATCGCTCAGGGAAAACCAATTCTGCAACAGATGAATACGCAGCATGGTTTCCAGAGGATAGGGTTTTCTGCCGCCACCGGCCTTGGGGTAGAACGGCTCGATCAGGCCCAGCAGACCCGTCCAGGGCACGACCTGATCCATCTCGGCGAGGAAGCGTTCGCGGCGTGTCTGCTTGCGCTTGCCGGCGTATTCGAAATCGGAAAAGCTCATCTGGCTCATAGGCGGCTCGGATCAGGTGGTCAGGCGTATTTCAGCACATTTGAAAACTTGTTCGGAGATTCCCTAAGTATGGGAATTCTACAGAATACGAAACAGCCCTAACTAGAAGCTATTGCTTTTCTCCATTTCCGTTCAACGCCAAACCTTTATACCAGTTGATTCTTGATACTGAGTGTACCCCGCTGCAAGCGATACAGCTCAAAGTGCGGGGTGAAACATGGCCGCTAACCTCATCGTTATCCACTCCAAAATCTGACAGAAAACCGCAAAATGTTTTGATTTGGTGTGGTGGCGGAAGTCTTACAGAAGAACTTGAGGCCGAAGTAATTAAGCACATCTTTGAATCTGCCGGAGCCACCGTAAAAGTGGTCTGCTTCACCGAAGCCACGCAACAAAGCTTCATCGACGCTTATAAAGACCCTAAGTACGATATTATTTGGGTCGCATCCCACGGCGAGTTTGATCACTGGTCTCCTAAACATGTGAAAATGCACATCGGGGATAATTTATCCGTTTCGCTTGAGGATCTATGGGAGCAGGCTCCAGTCATGGATAAACGGCGATTAGCATTTCTAAACATTTGTGACGGAGCGCGATTTGAGGAACGCGGTTTTCTACCAAAAATCGGTATAGCCCCAGGTTTAGCGAGCGCAGATCAAGCGACAATTTCCCATCTATGGCCTGTCATGGGTTATCCAGCAGCAGCGTTCGGAGCTTATCTAGCTTTCAATTTGGCGGCTGGGAACTCTTATTTCGACGCCTATAAGATGGCGATGCTTGCAATTAGGAGGTCTACATTAGAGATCGCAGACGACCTTGCCTCCAAAACTGGAAGAGAATTTGATTTAATCCGTCAGCTTCGAAGGAAAGAGGAAGATTATACTCCACTTGAGTTCTACGGGTCGGCAGCCTTCTACCAATAACCGTGCTTTTCAGCAGTTCAACTCCCAGCTCAGTTGGGTAGCTCGCACTCAGTGACTGCGTTCTGGCTGAGATGCCCCATAGCAGTAACCGTCCGGCGAACTCACCTACCGAACTCCAGCATTAAGGGCGATTGTGTCCGCGTATTTTTAAGCGAACGCAATCACCCTTATCGCTAGGATTTCCATGCGCCAACGTAGCTCTTATCCCAAAACGTTCAAAGCCCAGGTCGTCCAGAAAGCGCAATGCGGTAAGGTGTGATTGCGGGACGCTTACCGCCAATAAGCGGAAAGCCCCAAAATAGTGGTTGCGCGGCCATTTTCGGTTAATATTTTCTGAGTGTTCGGCGCACATTTTAAGAAAATCTTGGCGCGGTTAAGAAAATCTAGCCAGCGACAGGGGAAAAAATGGGAAATCTAGTGGGTTACGCCCATTTGATCAATGCGATGGAGCTCTACCCACCGGTGCGGTAGCAACTGTCTGAATCGCCCCGGATTCTCTAGACACCTTGCAAGCCAGGAGCCGGGCTCACAATACCTGACACATAAGTAATATTCGCGGCAGCATTCTGAAAGGTATCATTGGTTATTCTCTAGTCAGAAGTAAGTCAGCACTAGGAGACAATCATGAAAGTATTTAAAGCATTTTTTACCATTTCAATATTGGCCTTGTCGTCTTTGGCAATAGCTGAAGGAGGTGGTGATCGCGTTTACGGTCGGATGATGCAAGAAAACCAACAGGCGATGGAGCAGTACGCCTTGAAAAACGGGAAGTCTAACCCTGAAATTGTTCATTATAAATATGGTATGGACCTAGATATTCATAAGATCGTCAGTATGACGCAAGCCAATATAGACTGTGCTGTAGCGCCTTCGCGTATGACCTTTGAAGATTCGGCTGGCAAGCTCAACACTGTAGAGTACAGGGTTATGGGTACTAACTGCCCACGCGGAGGATAGACTAAGGTAGCCATGGTAGGTTCTCTGGAGCGCATGTGTTTAATGGTTGCCAAGTAACGACGAGTGCTGACATTTTCGATTCTTATTTGGATTAGGTTCGATTTATTGCTGAGTAACTACTGCCACTCTATTAACAAATGCTAGCTAGCAACAAATGTTCGCTTACCAGATACACCCCATCTCTGTGTTTCTCCTTTGGTTGTGGAGATGGTTTAGGCGCCCTAGTGGCGCCTTTTTTATGGTGTGTCACCCATACGACTACAAATGCTCCATAGCTTTTTGCCAACCTACAGGTAGATGGTTATAGCCAGTGCGGAGTCCATCTCAATTTTGATAGCTCATTAGAGTAAGCACTCCGTCACTTGCATGATCAAGGGCAGTGACCACGCAAGAATTAAGGAAAGTTTGAAAACTAGTTTGCCGGGTATTCGGCAATCACTTGGTTAATACCTGTTTTGCTCAGGCCAATGACCTGATAAGCATCCTGCTTTCCACCGACCTCCATACCAGGCGACCCTGTCGGCATGCCAGGTACAGCAATCCCGATAAGGTCGTCGCGTTTGATCAAAGCAACTATTTGCTCGGCAGGTACATGGCCTTCAACAAATTTTCCGTTGACCATAGCGGTGTGGCATGACGAGAGACGCGGAATAACACCCAAGTCTTTCTTGACTCTGCTCATGTTGGTTTCTACATGATCAACGACGGTGAAACCGGTGGCTTCAAGGTGCTCCATCCACTTCTTGCAGCATCCACAGTTAGCGTCACGATGGACGTTGATCGTCAGCAATTCTGTGGCATGACCTGCGGAACTGATAAACAGAACCGAGAGTGCAGCGAGGCGCAGTGCCCGACCAGGACGAAAAATGTTATTTCGCATGGGTATGTTCCTTCCCATCAGCATGGGTATGATTTTTTGGCTAAGCGGTCGGAGTTGAAGACGCGTCATGTGAAGCCTCACCGCCCTAAGGATGGGTATGTTGGGTACTTTCATCCTGAGAAGGTGCTGCTACCTCACCGTAGTCGCGGTCTCTCGCCATGATGGTCCTCTGCTTCAGTTACCTCTTCGGCTGCATCTGCATGAAGATATCCAGAGGGAGCACCTTACCGGCAGCTACTATTGCGGCGACCACACCAGCAGAGGTCAATGTTTTTTCATGCTATGCACTCAGAACCACATCCGAATACCGGCAACAAATCGAGCCTCGCTGGTCCTTTCTCCTTCATCGCTCGCCAGGTCGGCCGTCTTGCCGTAGGAGCGGTTCCAGCTAACTCCAATGTAGGGGGCAAATTGGCGAACAATCTCGTAACGCAATCGCAACCCTACTTCGGTGTTAGCCAATCCAGACCCAATGCCACGCTGAGGATCATTTTTCCCGTATAAATTTACTTCGGCTGTAGGCTGCAAGATCAGGCGATTGGTCAGCAGAATGTCGTAGTCGCCCTCAAATCGAGCAGCGGTCTGACCGTTCTCACCGATGTAGGCAGTGGCTTCGGCTTCAAAGTTATACAGGGCCATGCCCTGTATACCGAGCGCTCCCCAAGTTTGTGGCGACCCGGGCTTGAAGTCTTGCCGTACGCCGGTGACGACATCCCACCACGGACCGATGGCGTGTCCCCAAAGTGCGGAGAGTTCAGCGCTTTCCGTTACACCATTGGTACGTTCGCCTTCCGAGCGCAACCACAATCGGTCAACGTCACCGCCGATCCATCCTTTCGCATCCCAGGCCAGTGCACTACCGTTATCAGCATCCTGGTACTCAAACTTATCCAGCAGCATGAAGGAGTTGAGTTGTTTGTCGTGGACACCATGACCTGCCACATCTGGAAAGGCGGCTGCACGGTCAGCGTCGGTAAGTACAGGGATCGGGGTTCGACTCGTGGCGGTCGCCCCTCCATTCATGCTTTCCATACCTTCCATTTCCCCGTCGTCCATGCTCATCTTACTGTGATCCATAGACCCCATCTTGCTGTGGTCCATTGAACCGTGATCGGGCTTAGTTTCGTTTGCCGTAGTTGCAGGTTTGTTAGTTGCTTTCGCAGTAGATGAATGATCACTACTATCTTCTCCTGCCATCACCACAGAAGAGAGTCCGCCCATCAGACCAACGGCAAAGAGGCAACCCACCAGCGATTTATTACGATTTACGTATGTGCTCACAGATCGTCTCCTTTACTCATCAACCCGTACTTCACGGAACATGCCCATTTCCATATGGAAAAGTAGGTGGCAGTGATAGGCCCAGCGACCTAAGGCATCAGCGGTGACTCGATAACTGCGCTTAGTACCTGGTGGCATGTCAATTGTGTGCTTGCGCACCATGAACTTGCCATTTTCGTCTTCAAGGTCGCTCCACATGCCGTGAAGGTGGATGGGATGGGTCATCATGGTGTCATTCACCAGGGTGATCCGAAGACGCTCCCCATACTTCAGACGAAGCGGCTCTGCGTCTGAAAATTTGATTCCGTTGAAGGACCACGAAAACTTCTCCATGTGACCGGTCAGATGAAGTTCAATAGTGCGATTGGGCTCGCGGCCGTCAGGGTCTTGGAAAGTGCTTCTCAAATCAGAGTAGGTGAGGACTCGACGACCATTATTCCGCAAACCTATGCCAGGGTCGTTTAGCTTTGGCGTAGGGCTCATGGCTTGCATATCAACCAAGGGGTTGTTGGTTTCGGATGCTGGATGGGCCTGCATTTCGCCACTCATATCGCTCATCCCAGCCATCTGGCTGTGGTCCATGCCGGCCATATTGGACGTGTCGCCTTTGTCCATTCCCGCCATCTTGCTGTGATCCATGCCGGCCATGTTAGACATGTCACCGCTGTCCATGCCGGTCATGTCGCTTTGGTTCATCCCCGTCATCTTGCTGTGATCCATGCCAGCCATGCCTGACATTTCACCTTGCTTCATATCGCCGCCCATACCAGCCATGCCGCCATGGTCCATGCCCTCCATACCGCCCATACCCATGTCATCCATGGTCAAAAGCGGCCGAGGATCGATCGCAGGTACCTGTGCTTTCAAACCTTCTCGAACTGCCAAGGTTCCACGTGCATAACCGGTTCTATCCATGGACTGGGCAAAGATGGTGTAAGCCTCTTCGCTGGTAGGTTCTACGATCACGTCATACGTTTCTGCCACGGCGATGCGGAATTCATCGACGCTGACTGGTTTGACATGTTGACCGTCAGCCGCCACAACGGTCATTTTCAAACCAGGGATGCGAACGTCGAAATAGCTCATAGCTGAACCGTTGATAAAGCGCAGGCGCAGCTTCTCGCCCGGCTTGAAAATACCGGTCCAGTTACCGTTAGGCGCTTGGCCATTCATGAGATAGGTGTAAGTATCCCCACTGACGTCTGCGAGATCAGTGGGGTTCATTTTCATTTCAGCCCACATCTTGCGGTCGGCCACAGCAGCAGACCAACCTTGCTTGCTGACGTCGCCGATAAAGTCGCCCACGGTACGTTTGTGGTGGTTGTAGTAGTCCGATTGCTTCTTGAGCTTGGCCATGACACGACTAGGATCTTCATCGGTCCAGTCAGTCAACATCACCACATAGTCGCGATCGTATTGAAAAGGTTCAGGCTCTTTAGAGTCGATGACAATTGGACCGTATACGCCTGCCTGTTCCTGCAAGCCTGAATGGCTGTGGTACCAGTATGTGCCGTTTTGATGCACATTGAATTTGTACTCGTACATCCCGTCGGGCGCGATGCCATGGAAACTCAACCCCGGTACACCGTCCATATTGGCGGGCAGAATGATCCCGTGCCAATGAATCGACGTGTCTTGGTCTAGGCGGTTTTTCACACGCAGTGTGACCGTTTCGCCTTCGCGCCAACGAAGCAAAGGTCCGGGCAACGAACCATTGATGGTCATGGCTGTGCGCGGCGAGCCAGTAATATTTACAGGGGTTTCACCAATAAACAGATCAAATTCGTTACCGGTGAGAATGCTCGGCAGACCAGGACTGGTCACTGCCCATACAGGAGTGCGCCACAGACCAAGGCCGCCGAGAACGCCACCAGCGGCCAGGCCTTTAACGAATGTCCGCCTAGAGGTTTTGGAATTCATGCCGTTTACGTCCGATCAGTGAAAAAGGGAAGCCGTGCGAAACAACCAATGAGTTGCTCAACAGGTTGAAGGAACTCTCTCGGGGGGATGCGCCCGAATGAGCTTAGCTCGCCGTCACTAAAAACGAGTGTTTACGGCAAGCGAGCTCAGAAATTGCCACATTTGAACCATCACAGTGATTACATTTCTGTCAGTTTTGATGCGCAGTAAGCTATTCAGCAATTCTTGTGGCCCATCGCTTTGACTTTGCTTTCTGCGATCGGGGGCTGGGTGCTCTGTTGTTGGGCTATTTGATACGATTCCATTGAATTATTCCTAGCTACTTCCATGCGGGCGAACGTCCGGTCACCACCGCCTTCAGCCATAGCAAAAGAAGAGACGGTTAGGGCTGCAATGATGAACAAAGCTTTGATGGATTTCATTTTAGTGTCCTCTGGGAGTATTGGTAATCCCTAAATCCACATCAAACGATGATTCTTAGGGGAGAGCTTAAGGCTCAATAGGACTATAAAACTCATGCCCTGTCAGAAGCCTTAGCTGAATATTACAGTTGTGTCAGGTTGGCATATTTCTCTTGAGGAATACGCTATTCAATACGTAAAGTATCGATCTTTTCGAGTCGCACGGCTGTTTATTTAGCCTCAGCTTTAGGTGGGTAATTGATTTGGTTTAGGTGCTTTCAAGGTGAAGTCGTTTTTAGATTTCTATGCCGGAGCTTCGTGTATGAACCTAGATGCACTGCGGCAAAATCAAAGTATTAGTTGTTCTTGGAAAAAATTGAGCCATCAAGGGTGATTGAGTGTGAGCATTAACTTTGAGAAAGCACTTGGCACATCAGAAAGAGCGTTATTTTATCGTAGTCAAAGAGCTGAAATCCTGAGTAATAATATCGCAAACGCCGATACGCCGAACTTCAAAGCTCGAGATATGGACTTCTCTACTGTGCTTGCAAGTCAGAATAGAGAAAACCTTGCTAATACGTTTTCTTTGAAAACGCCAAATGTAAAACATATTGCCGGAAAAGATTCAGCAAGTGATATTTACGGAAGCGGTTTGCTTTACAGCACTCCGGTTCAACCTGCCATCGATCAAAATACTGTCGATCAGCAGGTTGAGGTCGCAAAATACACAGAAAATGGGATACGTTTCGATGCCGCTTTTACTCGTTTGAATGGTGCATTCAAAGGTTTGCTCAAAGCTCTGCGAGGAGATTAGTAGCGCAGGGTCTTGTGAGCCATCCGCATAAGGGGCGCTGACTATGGGCCAAGGGTAGGTGTCAGCATTCAAGTGCTGATTTGGGAAGGAAAACCTAACGCCTCGACAGCTTTACGAATTTGCTCTGAGCTTTCGCTACTTTCAACACTCACCTTTCCGGCGGACCGATCCACGGAAATCGTAGCTTTGTTGTCCAAGGACTGAATTGCTTTAGTGATTTTGCTGACGCAACCGCCGCAACCAATGCCTGATACATCTAAGATGAACATGATTATTCCTCTCGTGCTGAGCGGTCTCTTTACACCGCACCGACAGCATCAAGGTTGACACTATGGCAATGTCAATAATTGTCTGTTTCAAATTGTGAGTGTCATTGATGTATGACAGCACAGACTTGACCAACCGTTTTCATTTGATCTAACCACCCGATTTGCATCGAGTTCGACCAGTACGCATCTAGGCCATGGCCGGCAGAGCACGGCCAGAAGAAAACACTCCAGGCCCTCTGCTTCATCCTCAGATTTGAACCTCTCTTTCCTGCTCACTGTTTTTTAATGCCCCATACGCCTGCGAACCTTGTATAGGTATAGGGGGTATGCCTATCATGTGCGACGTATAGGTAGGAGAGGTATCCCATGGGCCATATCGCAGCAAACAAAGATGATCTTCTCAAGCGTGTAAAACGTATCGCCGGACAACTTCAAGCGGTTGAGCGAGCGTTGGAATCGGATCTCGATTGCGCCAAAACACTGCACCTTGTTGCCGCCACTCGCGGTGCCATGAACGGCTTGATGGAGGAAATCATCGAGGAGCATGCGCGTGAGCATGTCGCGAACCCTGCTCTCAGTGAAGAAGAGCGAAGTAAGGGCGTCGAAGAGCTTCTTGAAGCCATTCGCCGCTACTCCAAGTAAACGCTGTCAGGAATCACTCATGAGCAGTATCGACATCAAACACACCCACGACCACGTGTTCCTTGGCTCAGCGCACGACGATAATGCCAAGCGTACGCTTTGGGTTGTGGCACTTACCGTTGTGATGATGGTTGGCGAGATCACCGCCGGTTATATAACTGGCTCAATGGCGTTACTGGCCGATGGCTTTCATATGGCAACCCATGCCGTAGCATTGGGCATCGCGGCCGTCGCTTACGGATATGCAAAACGCCACGCTTCCAGCCAGCGCTACAGTTTCGGTACCGGAAAGGTTGGAGACCTAGGCGGGTTTGCCTCGGCGTTGATTCTCGGCATGGTCTCCCTGGGAATTGGCGTTGAGTCTGTCATGCGCCTCTTCCAGCCAACGGACGTGCAGTTCGGCACCGCTACGCTCATCGCAATTGCCGGTTTGATCGTCAACATTGCCAGCGCCCTGCTGCTGGGCCATGGGCACGATCATGATGATCATGACCATGCCCATCACGGGAGCGACAACAACCTGAAATCGGCCTACGTCCACGTCATCGCGGACGCGCTGACTTCGGTTCTGGCCATTGTGGCACTGCTCGCCGGCCGTTATCTCGGCTGGGTGTGGCTGGACCCGGTCATGGGCATCGTCGGTGCCATCGTTATTGCGCGGTGGGCATGGACCTTGATGGGGGTCACTGCAGGTGTACTGCTGGATCAGACCGATGCGCATGTTGCCGAGGAAATCCGTGAACTGGTTGAGACGCCGGGGGATGCCACCATTACGGACTTGCACGTCTGGCAGATTGGGCCACAAGCCCATGCGGCAATCGTCAGCGTCCTTGGTGAGGCCACTGCGAATGCCGACAGCATTCGTGAACGTCTCAAGTCGGTTCACGAGGTCAGCCATCTGACGATCGAGTTTCGACCAGTCTAATTCAGCGCCTCCTCACTATGGCCTCCAATGGTGCCCGCAACTCTTCCAGGGTAACGTGATCTGCGCGGATCGAACGCCGGTTGATTATCACGCGCCAACGCTTTCGTCGACGCGTGGTTTGCAGCCTACTACGACCTACTTCAGGACAATCTGACCGACCATCCCTGATTGATAATGCCCCGGCACGTTGCAAGCAAATTGAAGCCCAGTGGTGGTGTTGAAGGTCCAGATCAGCTCCTTGGTTGCGCCTGGCTCGATCAGCACGCTGTTCGGGTCGTTGTGTTCCATTTCGACCATCTTCATCCCTCCCATGCTATGGCCCATGTCGCTCATCATTTTCCCGGCCCCGGTGGGGCTTAGCGCCCCGTTCTGGAACATGTTCGCCATTTCTTTTTGGTGTGCCGCATGAGCAGCGGCTTTGCCGATGTTGAACTCGTGCAGCAGCGAACCCTCATTGCGAAGGACGAATCGGACCGTTTCACCCGGTTTGACGTCGATGCTTTTAGGTTTGAAGAAAACATCACCCATCTCCACTTCCACCGTACGGGTAACCTTAGAAGAGACACCGGGCTGGCCGATGTCCTCTTTACCATGACCAACACTGGCGATCGCCGTAGCACCGAAGATTAGGGTGATTGCCGCAATAACAGGGGTAATGAGCTTAGCTTTCATGGTGACCTCGAGAGTAAGAGGGAATCACTGGCTATGCTAAAGGGAATGAGCTGCTAGTTAACTGACCTGAACACTACATTTCTGTCAGTTTTCAAAAGAAAACACGGCGCCCAGGTAACGCCGTGTTCAGCGGAGCGGTTAACAAACCCCAATGAGACTAGGTTGGTCACTGATGGTTTTCAGAAAGCATCAATTTGTGCTCACGCTGCATTTGGCTCAAAACGTCATCAACTATTTTGTCGTGCTTTTCCATCCAAGCGAGGTGCTGCTGAGGTGACATCGATGCGTCTGGGTGATCTTGATGGAGCTGACTCATGATCTCCCCAAGCATATTCATATGCTCGGCCATGTGGACATGACGCTGCCCTTCAGGAGCTCTTTCAGCTTGTATAAGCACAGATTCAGCCTTGTTGCGCAGGTTTTCCATACGCTCTACAACCCGGTCTCCGCCACTTTCAGCCCATAGAGAAGACGAGACGAGTAGCGAGCTCACAAGAATAAGAACTTTTAAGCGATTCATGGTGCCGCTCCTTTTGGAATTGTTTTCCGGCTCCAAATACGGTTCATGCTGAAGAGTCGGCTGAGCATTAGGGAAATGCTCATTTTTGACCATAGACAGCGGTCGCTGACATATACCTGAAGCCAATATTACTTTTCTGTCAGTTGCTGCTTGGCTTGTGTTTTTCGTTGCAGACTCCGTTTCATAATTACTTGAGAGCCACTCCTATGAGACTTCTTGTTGCTGAAGACGAACCAAAAATAGGCATCTATTTGCAGCAAGGACTCACCGAGGCGGGGTTCAATGTTGATCGGTTTACCGATGGCAAAGAGGCACTTCAGCACGCCTTGAGCGAAGCCTATGACCTGCTGATTCTCGACGTCATGATGCCTGGGCTGGATGGCTGGGAAGTCCTCCAGAAGGTACGTGCATCCGGGAAGGATGTTCCCGTGCTCTTCCTCACGGCGCGAGACCGCGTCGAAGATCGAGTGAAGGGCCTTGAACTCGGGGCAGATGATTACCTGATCAAACCGTTCGCCTTTTCTGAGCTTTTGGCTCGCGTTAGAACGCTGCTGCGTAGGGGTAGCAGCGCTCCCTCGCAAACCTATATGAAATTGGCCGATCTGGAAGTGGACCTGCTTAAGCGTCGGGCCATCCGTGGAGGTAAACGTATAGATCTGACAGCTAAAGAGTTTGCTTTGCTTGAGCTGTTGCTGCGTCGTCGAGGAGAGGTGTTGCCAAAATCGCTTATCGCTTCCCAAGTTTGGGACATGAATTTTGATAGCGATACCAACGTTATCGAGGTGGCGATCAGGCGACTGAGAGCCAAAATCGATGATGATTTTGAGGTCAAGCTGATTCATACCTCGCGAGGTATGGGTTACATGCTCGACTCTCCTGATTCGGAGTCGAAATGAAGCGAATGTCTCTGACGAGCCGTATGAGTCTGATGTTCATGCTGGCTGTAACGGCGGTGCTCACTATTGCCGGCCTCAGCTTCAATAACCTTAGCCAGCATCACTTCAAGATGCTGGATCAACAGGCACTAAGCGAAAAGCTCCATTCTACTCAGAGAATTTTGACTGGATTGAATAGCATCGATCAATTCAGTGATGTTAAGCCTGAGCTGGAGGCGCTGCTTGGTGCTCACCGTGATTTGACTGCCATAATAATCGATGGTGACGGGAAGTTACTGTTTGCTGATCCCGGCTCGATCGATGTTCCAGAGGAATTTCGTACGATCCCGAACAGCAACGTCTGGGAGTGGCGGGAGCAGGAGAAAATGTTCCGTGGAGTGACTGCACAAGTGATCGTGACGGGGCAAGACAGGCCATTAACCGTTATGTTGATCTTTGATGTGACTCAGCATATGTCTTTCTTCGAGACACTTGAGCGGTGGTTTTGGATAGGGCTGGTGATCAGCGCGCTGATCAGTGCTGCCTTGGGTTGGATGGTCGCGAGCAGCGGTCTGCGGCCTATACGTCAAGTCACTCGGGTCACTGCTTCAATGTCAGCTAAATCCCTTAAGGAGCGCATTCCCTTAGCATCTGTTCCTAAAGAACTTCAGCAGATGGTGCTGTCGTTCAACGCAATGTTATCCAGGCTGGATGATGCATTTGTCCGTTTATCGAATTTTTCCGCGGACATCGCTCACGAGTTACGGACGCCGGTCAGCAATTTGATGACCCACACAGAAGTAGTGCTTTCTAGAAAAAGAAATATTGAGGACTACGAAGACAATTTGTATTCAAATCTTGATGACTTGAAGCGTATGAGTCGGATGATTGATGACATGCTTTTTCTGGCAAAATCAGACAACGGTCTGATTTCACACGAGAAGAAACCGATAGACCTAGTAGAGATAGTGGAGAAATTACAGGAGTACTACTCTCTACTAGCTGATGAGCGAGGGATTGGCCTCACGGTTTCAGGGCGGGGTAGCGTCCGAGGCGATGTTCTAATGCTGCACCGAGCCATCTCTAATCTGCTATCAAATGCGCTCAGGTATACCTCTGAAGGGAAGTGCATCAATGTCGATATCCAACAAAAAGGAACGTCGGTATTGGTCGTAGTGGAAAATCCTGGAGAGTCCATTGCGCCTGAGCATCTTGAAAAGCTTTTCGATCGATTTTATCGAGTGGACCCTGCGCGTAGAGAAGGGAGCCCAAGCAACGCCGGGCTAGGTTTATCGATCACCCGATCGATAATCGAGGCGCATGACGGCAAGATATGGTGTACGTCATCTGGTGGGAAAACGGCATTCAATATAGAGCTTCCTAGTGCAGACGAAAAAAAGGCCTGAGACAAGCTGCACATATTAAACCACGCAGTATGGGATTAGCTTAAAGGCCCCTTTTTGAATGAGTTAGAGCTCGTGATACGCCGCGAAGAGGGGCCGTATTTAGGCCCCTTATCCGCGCCATCCAATAGCCAAAAAACCGCCCCAAGCTGACTGAAATGTAATCGAACAGTTTACATTCATGTGGCATCGTGTACTTGCGCTGTGACGTGGAGATTCTTGTGAGCTCCTCCTGTTCGTTCCGCCATAGGACACTGAACCTGCTAGGTATTCGCCAGTGGTTTTAACAAGCGTCGAAAAGTAAAAAACTAGATATTCCCAAACAAACCTCGAATCAACAGCTCTTGCTGTGAGGAGTCTTGCATGTCATTCCTTAAAACTACGACCGTAGCTGTTGCACTTACTGCGGGCTTGCTTCTGAGTGCAGTAGCTCAAGCACATCCAAAGCTCCTTTCTTCTACTCCGGTAGAAGGCTCGGATGCGGCGGCCCCTTCGAAAATTGAGCTGCACTTTTCTGAAAATCTAACTACTCAGTTTTCAGGTGCAAAACTGATCATGACCGATATGCCTGGGATGCCGAACTCCCCGATGGGTGTTAAGGCCAGCGTCGCTGGTGGCAGTGATCCGAAAACGATGGTGATTACACCGGCAGCACCTTTGAGCACAGGCACCTACAAAGTCGAATGGCGTGCTGTCTCCTCGGACACTCATCCGATCACCGGTAACTTCTCATTCAAAGTGAAATGATTCATGAGCGACTCAATAAATATTGTGGTTCGCTTTGCTCTTTATTTAGACCTGATGCTGTTATTCGGATTGGCAATTTTCGGCTTGTACAGCCTTAGGGGAATAGAAAGAGTATCGGGCACGGTCTTGAATTTTGAGTCGCTTCTTTACGGTACTTCTGTTGTAGGTGTAGCTCTATCCCTTGCAGCAATGTTGTTGCTTGCGAAAGCAATGAGCGGTGTATCGGGGTTCATGGAACTACATCACCATATTTTCCAAATGGTCCTCATGGGGACTGACGTCGGACTGACCTGGATGGTCCGCATAGCTGCCTTGGTTATGGCAATTATTGGCGTAGCGCTGAATAAAAGATTTCCGACACTCAGTCTCTGGATGGTGACTGTATGCGGAGCGATTGCGTTGGCGACGTTAGCATGGACAGGGCACGGTGCCATGGATGAGGGCAGTCGACGCTACTGGCATTTTATCAGTGATATTTTCCATCTTTTGGCCGCCGGTGGATGGTTAGGTGCTCTAGCGGCATTTGCCCTACTACTGCGTTTAAAATCGCTCAAAAGCGAGCAGGAAGCAAAAATTCTTGCTCGGGTATTGACTGGCTTTGAGTCGGCCGGCGGAGTGATTGTGGCAATCATAAGCATCACTGGAATAGTCAATTACCTATTTATCGTTGGACCAAACCTCGATGAAGTGATGCTCAGTACTTATGGCCAACTTCTATTTTTGAAAACCTTGCTCTTTGCCGGAATGATCGTGTTAGCCGCGCTCAACCGCTTCCACTTAAGCCCGGTACTAGAAAAGTCAGTTCGCAACGGAGAATATTCTGTTGCAGTTAATGCATTGCGCCGCAGCATGACGCTGGAATTTACAATGGCGATCGTCATAATTTGCCTCGTCGCGTGGCTAGGCACCTTAAGTCCGGTAATGGAAATGAGCGCGGAATAGGGGTTAGTGGCAGCCAACAAAGAAGACCCAAGGGTGAATGGTAATCCCCCCATTTTTAATACTCGTCAAAAATAGAGGTCAGGCCACCAGGGCCAATTTCTGTTTAGGGGTTATGCCGCCGAGGGCCATATTCGGGCGCTCGTGATTGTATGTCCAGATCCAGCTTGTGCCGTAATTCTGAACTTCCGCTATCGATCCAAACAAGTAATGCCCCAGCCAGTCGTAACGTACTGTGCTGTTATAGCGCTCGACGTAAGCGTTTTGCTGCGGGTTGCCCGGCTGAATATAGTCCAAACGAATGCCCCGTTTTTCAGCCCAACCCGTGAGTTTGGCACTGATGAATTCCGGGCCGTTGTCACTGCGGATGACTTGTGGCTTCCCGCGCCACTCAATGACCTGATCCAGCGCTCGCACCACACGTTCAGCCGGAAGCGAAAAATCAATTTCCATACTCAGGGCTTCGCGGTTGAAGTCGTCGATCAGATTGAAAACTCGAAAGCTGCGTCCGTCCGCCAATTGGTCGTGCATGAAATCCATCGACCAGCAGTGGTTGCTGACTTCAGGAACAGCCAGCGGCTCGGGCTTCTCGCGCACAATACGTTTGCGCGGCTTGATACGCAGATTCAGTTCCAGCTCGCGGTAAATCCGGTACACCCGCTTGTGGTTCCAGCGATAGCCTTTGACGTTGCGCAGGTACAGAAAGCATAAGCCGAAGCCCCAGTTTCGCTGGTTGTGTGTCAGGCGGATTAAATGATCGGCAATCTCGGCGTTTTCATACGCCAAACGCGGCTGATAGCGATAGCACGTGGTGCTGACCCTGAAGGCCAAGCACGCCAGCTTGATACTGCACCGACCTGAGCGAACCACCTCCTGCGCCATCTCTCGTCGCCGAGATGGCATCACCACTTTTTTGCCATGGCTTCCTGGATGATTTCGGCTTTGAGGCGCTCTTCGGCATACATTTTTTTAAGCCGCCGGTTTTCTTCCTCCAGCTCACGTAAACGAGCCATTAGCGAGGCGTCCATGCCACCGAATTTGGTACGCCACTTATAGAACGTGGCCGAACTGATGCCGTGCTCACGGCATAGCTCTGGGGCTGGGGTTCCAGCCTCTGCTTGCTTGAGAATGGCCATGATTTGACTGTCTGAAAAACGCGATGTCTTCACGCAAAATTTCCTTGATCCGGTCAGGAGAAAATTCTACTTCTGATGCGTACTTTTTTCAGGGGGGATTACCGGATGATTCACCCGCGCCATGATGAGAGTCGCGCCTGACGATCCTGAAAAGGCTAACGGCTTCTTGCTGAGCCAATTTTTAAAACAGGTTCTTCGTCAGGCCGGTAGGCCGTTTACGTCATCCATTATTCAGCTATCGCAAAACCTGAAAGGTGAATCGTGGTACAGCAACAACTGCAGAATCAGGCGTTCAAGGCGTCTGGCCCTGCTTCGTATTGCGTATGGTGCGCGGCCATCGCCCAAGCGATACGCGCCAGCTTGTTAGCCAAGGCACAGGCTACGACATTAGAGTGGCGTCGGCTCAGCAATGAGCGAACCCAGTCGGCCAAGGCTCCTTTCTGGTGATCGAGTCTCTGCATGTAGAGCCTGGAACATTGCACCAACAACTGTCGAAGGTGCTTGTCGCCGCGTTTACTGATCCCCAGTAAGTTGGCCTTGCCGCCGGTGCTGTATTGCTTGGGTACCAAGCCCACTGATGCGGCAAAGTCCCGGCTGCATCGGTACTGCTTGCCATCGCCCATCTCCACAGCCAGCAGGCTGGCGGTGATCGGGCCGACACATGGAATGCTCAGCAAACGACTTCCCAGATCATCGTCGGCCAGTTGGCATGCCAACTCTTTATCCATTGCCTTGATTTGCTCATCCAGATAGACGAAGTGATTGTGCAAACGCTGCAGCAGCACCGTCAGACGAACGGGAAGTTCATGCTCAGCCAAAACAACCGCCAGACGCTTCATGATGGCCAAACCTCTGGGTAAGCTGACGCCAAACTCCAATAGAAAACCGTGCATTTGATTAGCGGTTCTGGTGCGATCACGCACCAACGATTCGCGCATCCAATGGAGTACAGACAGGGTTTGCTGGGATTCAGTCTTGGGCGTAACGAAACGCATCGAAGGACGAGAAGCGGCTTCGCAAATCGCCTCAGCGTCGACAAAGTCGTTTTTGTTCCCCTTGACGAAGGGCTTAACGAACTGCGGGGAAATCAGCTTGGCCGCGTGTCCCATTGCCGCCAACTGACGAGCAACATAGTGTGACCCCGCACAGGCCTCCATTGCCACGACACAGCTCGGCAAGCGGGCGAAAAACTGCATCATTTGCGCCCGTGAACATTTTTTGTGAAACACCTCCCGGCCTGACTTATCCTGGCCGTGCAGATGGAACGTATGTTTACCGAGATCAATACCTATCAGCGCTGACTCGCTCATGATGATGCCCTCCGAAAATAAATCACCCTGCTAAAGCCTAGCCCTCGCAAGGTGTGGGGGTGACCATCTCATTAGGCTACCGCGCTCTTGATGTCGGAAGATCTCGAGCGTTCGCGCTGATTGACCAGTTGAGCATCCACGAGCCGATTGATTGGCTGTGCAAGGTGTTTGAAGTGACCCGCTCGTGCTACTACGCTCGGCGTCTCAGGCGCCGCACACCGGATGTAGAACGCCTTCGATTGCGCAGTCGGGTGAACGAGTTGTTCACCCAAGGCCGCAGTGCTCCCGGTAGCAGTAGCATCATGGCCATGATGCAGGACGACGGCGAGCAGATCGGGCGATTCAAAGTGCGCAGCCTGATGCGCGAGCTAGAGTTGGTCAGCAAACAACCGGGATCGCATGCTTACAAAAAGGCGACGGTCGAGCGGCCCGACATTCCTAATATTTTGAACCGGGAGTTTGATGTGCCCACTCCTGACCACGTCTGGTGTGGCGATATCACTTACATCTGGGCTCAAGGGAAATGGCAGTATCTGGCGGTTGTGCTGGATTTTTTTGCCCGCCGTGTTGTGGGCTGGGCGTTGTCGGGAAAGCCGGATGCCGACTTGGTCATCAAGGCCTTGGACATGGCTTACGAGCAGCGAGGGAAGCCTCAAGGTCTGCTGTTCCACTCCGACCAGGGCTCGCAATATGGAAGCCGGAGTTTTCGTCAGCGCCTTTGGCGATATCGCATGCGTCAGAGTATGAGCCGGCGAGGAAATTGTTGGGATAACGCGCCGATGGAGCGGGTGTTCAGGAGCCTGAAAACCGAGTGGATACCGACCACGGGCTACACGACGGCCCAACAAGCTCAGCGGGATATCAGCCATTTTTTGATGCACCGGTACAACTGGATTCGACCGCACCAATTTAATGGTGGGCTGCCACCGGCTCAGGCCGAGTAAAAACTTAACGTCGTGTCCGGAATTAGTTGACCACTGCACTTATAGCTGGTCGAGCACCGCGCATCCGCACCTCTCACGTGCGAATTAGAGATTTCTGGTCGCTAAGTGAGCACTGTGTAGCAACTAGCATTGTAAAAACTCAGATCCGTAAACGGCTGATCGCACGGTACGCGCGTCAACATTTCAAGAAAGCCGCCGAATATTACAAAATTGTAATTTCTCAATCATGCCCCTGTTATCTACAGATTGCAACGATACAACTCGGCGATGATACAGGAAGCGCGACCAGCTTCCTTAAAACAACAATTCCAGCCGAAGTGCTTTCTAGTTCTGCCGAACCGAAGGAGTGATTAATGATTAACAATACAAAGTTTTCGATAGCCGCTATGGCAATGATTGTCAGCTCTGTGCCGCCAATGGTGATTGCGGAAGAAAAAAATGGCGGTTTTATAGAGGATAGTAGCCTTACCGTCCTTAACCGCAACTACTACTTCAATCGCGAACATCGTAACGGAGAGTCAAGCCCTACAGGCAATGGATATTCCGAAGCATGGGCAAACGCGATTATTACTAAATTCGAGTCTGGATTTACCCTGGGCACAATCGGTGTCGGAGTGGATGCGTTTGCTATGATTGGAATAAAACTCGACACGGGTGGCGGCCGTAATGGCGGCCGTAGTTCATTTGATGTCCTTCCAGTCAATAGCAACGGAGAGGCAAGGGACGAATACACAAAAGTGGGAGGTGCGGCAAAAATTCGCGCCTTTGACACCGTAGTAAAAGTCGGTGACGTATTCCCATCCACCCCAGTTGTGGCTGCTGGCGACTCAAGACTACTACCGGAAAGTTTCACTGGCGTCACAGCAACCAATACTAGCATTGAAGGCTTGACCGTTCAGGGCGGTCGCCTACATGCCATGAGCCAGCCAGTTTCGAGCAACATGCGCGACAACTTTGCGACCTTCTATGCTGGGCCTGTTAACTCGCCTTGGGTAGGCTACTTTGGTGGTGATTATAACTTAAACAAAAACGTCACCCTTAGTCTTTACTCCAGTCGCCTCAAGGACGCATGGAATCAATACTATGCTGGCACCGGGCTAAACTACTCATTATCAAATGAGCTTTCCGTATTCGGAGGCCTTAACTATTATAAGGCCGTCGACGAAGGAAAAAAATTACTTGGCGATTTCGACAATAACATATGGAGCGGTAAAGTAGGCGTGAAGTATGGTGCACACACACTTGCACTATCCCATCAGAGAAATAATGGCAATAACGATTTCGATTACCTGCGTCAGTCGGACTCGATCTTTCTTGATAACTCAATTCAGTACAGTGATTTCAACTCACCTAAAGAACGCTCTTGGATGGTTCGCTACGACCTCGACATGACATCGTATGGCGTGCCTGGCTTGTCGTTTATGACGCGTTACGGTCGTGGCACTGATGCTGATTACTCTAACGCCAATACGACGTACATGAGACGCGATGCGGATGGAAACCCACTTACCGACCAGAAACGTTGGGAGCGTGACATCGAAGTAAAATATGTCGTTCAGACAGGCACCTTGAAAGATATGTCTTTGCGCCTACGGCAAGCTAATACTCGTGCAACCACATTTGAGTCGGATCTGGATGAGGTTCGTGTGATTATTGAGTATCCATTAGCTATTCTTTAAGATCTGCGCAGGATGAATCATCCTAGACGAACATTACTTTTTTGCTGAAAAATTTCAAAAATGTAATTTTTCAATCATCTTCCTGTTAGCTTAAGTCACTTATAGTAAACTGGAGTTTATAGCAATCTGCTAGCGCATCTGGCCAGATTGCTACAGGTAAGTAATACCCTGCAAAAACCTGAAACTCCCTGCTGTCAAGTTGAAGCTCCGCATCCACTTTTAGATCACTCATCTAAATACGATGTATTTTAAGACGCCCTTCGGGGCGTCTTTTTTATGCGTGCGCCAGGCATGGCGCGTTGCGCGTGAGCGCAATCAGCTTGGCTGTGGTGGCCACGCTGGTGACTTGGAGGTGCAAGTCCTCTACACACCCAGCAAGGGGAAGTGTTAGCCGAAGGCAAGGGTGTCGCGGGCGACTGCGAATCTGAAGGAAGCCTTAGGCAAAATGCTGGCCTGACGAACAGGAAGCGGATTAGGCGGCGTAGCGGGGTAAGACGGCGCAAATCGTCAAAGCCCAATACTTGCACGGAACGCTACGACGTAGATCCGACAGGCATAAGCAGGAAGGTCGCGCGAATTACCCTGGGAGATCTGTTTAGCCTGCCACGTGCTACCGGCATCGCGAGATGACGGGATGGGCGACAGAAGTCAGCCGAGGCCGTAGTAGTTGCTCGAAACCGGAGCAATGAAGGGCTGAACCTGCCATGAGTGGACAGTCGGGTGTGATCTCTGTTGGAGCGTAAAGCAGAAACTCCGCGTAGCGGGGGTCGAGACCATCAGGAGGTAGGAGCCGGAAGCTCCGAGGGCCGGTCTGGGCGCTTAGATACCACAGGCGACACATCAACGGAACCAAGCTCGCTGACGTTGTTTGTCAGTAGGCAGGAACCGCCGTATACGGAACCGTACGTACGGTGGTGTGAGAGGACGGCGGGGGTAACCCCGCCTCCTACTCGATCTGCCGTAAACACCCCCCACATTTTATGTCTTATGACGCACGTCAAAAATATGAGCCCCTATGCCAAGAGCGTAGAGGCTAACCACCTTTACGGCATGTTCCGGCCACTGTGTATCTGACTGTATTCAGTACTCCTTCAGAGTCTTCGTATGTCATAGCTGCGGGCATCACCCCGCACCCTTTCGCTGGTCGCACCATGCTAACTACATTCACAACATCTAATTTCATTCCGTATTTATATTGCTTAGCTACGGGAATATTTTTTCCATGCCTAATCGCATACTGCTCCATAGCTACGGAGTTGGCACTCATTCTTTTTTCAAAAACCTTGTCACTATCTTTAGCAAATACGCTTGAAGAGATCGCAGCGACCACAATAAAAATCACAGAATTAATAGTCTTCACTTTTTGCACCTCACATGTCAATAAAAACCCCGCAACCGGAATCGGGGCGGGGCTTATGTGTAGCACCACTACATTTACTTACTAATCTGGCCCTTATCACCGCCTGACATTTTCGGAGGAGTTTTTTTCAGCTCTTTGGCTAAAAACTTCTCCATAGCCTGCTCGGTAGCTTGAGTAGCTCTAGAAAAAGTCCGGTCTCCACCACCCTCAGCCAATGCAGTGGAAGAAAGAATCAATGCTCCTACAAGAGCGTAAATTTGTGCGATTTTCATTTCGACACCTCATATTAAATACTGGCATTAGAGTATCAATACGAAGCTATCAATACGGTGGCACTAAGATTACATATCCGTCATCATTGATATAAGTAGCCCGCTAATGAGGATCAGCAGCGGGCTTTAAAAACAAACTGCTATACTATTTCTTGTTTTTCGCTGCCTGCCTCTTCATCTTTACGGTGTGCCCAGTGATATAACGCAGGAAGTATAAGTAGGGTCAACGCAGTTGAGGACAGTATTCCCCCGATTACAACGGTAGCTAGGGGCCGCTGGACTTCCGCGCCTGTTCCAGTAGCTAGAGCCATGGGGATAAAGCCAAGGGATGCCACCAAAGCTGTCATTAATACTGGGCGCAACCGCGTTAGCGCTCCTTCATTGATCGCAGAATTCAACGAATGTCCCTCTTCTCGAAGGTTGCGGATAAAAGCAATCATCACCAGACCGTTCAGCACTGCCACACCCGACAATGCAATGAAACCAACACCCGCCGAGATCGACAGTGGGATATCACGTAGCCACAACGCCATAACACCACCCGTCAATGCGAATGGAATCCCGGTGAATACCAGCATGCCGTCTTTGAGATTGTTAAACATCATGAACAGCAGGGTGAATACCAAGAGCAGAGCCACAGGGACAACTATCTGCAAGCGTTTGGCAGCTGATTGAAGTTGTTCAAACTGCCCACCCCAGGTAGCCCAATAACCGGCCGGAATCTCTACCTGCTGATCAATGGCGATGCTAGCCTCCTTAACGAATGAGCCGATATCCCGTCCACGTACATTGGCGCTGACAATGACCAGACGCTTACCGTTCTCACGACTGATCTGATTCGGGCCAAGTACAAGATCGAGGGTCGCCACTTCTGAAAGGGCAATAAAACCGATCTGATCGGCATTGCCATTGAGCAGCGCCGGGACTGGAATCAGCAGTGTGGACAACCCCTCAACGTCCTTACGCATGGCGTCGGATAAACGCACCACTATGTCGAAGCGGCGATCTCCCTCATACATCGTCCCGGCCTGGCGGCCACCGACAGCCACCGCAATGGTGTCTTGAACGTCTCCAACGTTCAGACCGTAACGTGCGGCTTTGTCGCGGTCTATGTTTATGGTCAGTACAGGTAGCCCCGTTGTCTGTTCGACTTTGACCTCGGAGGCGCCATCGACCCCCTGCATTGACGCGGCAATTTTCGCAGCGGTACTGTTAAGCACTGCCATGTCATCACCGAAGACCTTGACCGCCACATCACTTCGCACGCCTGAAATCAACTCGTTGAAACGTAGTTGGATAGGCTGGGAAAGCTCATAGTTGCTACCGGGCATAGCAGCCGCTGCTTTCTGGATCTCTTCTGTCAACGTCTCCCGGGATTTACTTGGATCAGGCCATTGATCCTTCGGTTTGAGCATCACATAACTATCAGAGATGTTCGGCGGCATTGGATCGGAAGCAATCTCTGCAGTACCGGTTCGAGCAAACATCCGTTCGACTTCAGGCACTTTTTCCAGCACAAGCTTTTCTAGGCGCTGCTGCATTTCCACCGATTGCGTCAGACTTGTACCGGGTACTCGTAATGCTTGCAGTGCAAAATCGCCTTCGCTGAGACTAGGTACAAACTCACTGCCCATTCGACTGGCGACCACGCCACTCGCAGCGATGACACCTAATGCCATGGCAAATGCCAGCGATCGATGACTCATGACCCAATCCAGCGCGGGGGCATAAGCCCGTCGCGCTCCTCGCATTACCACGTTCTCTTCTTCCTTGACTTTGCCCGTCACGAACATGGCAATTGCCGCAGGAACAAAGGTTACGGACAGCAGCATCGCGCCTAGCAAGGCGATCACGACGGTGAACGCCATGGGGTGGAACATTTTCCCTTCGACACCGGTCAGGGCAAAAATAGGTAGATAAACGACCATGATGATCAACTGCCCGAAAATCAGTGGTCGACGGGCTTCCTTGGCTGCTGCAAACACTTCGTGAAAGCGCTCGGAGCGAGTTAGGAGGCGCCCGTGATGGTGCTGCGCATTGGCGAGGCGCCGTATAGCATTTTCGACAATAACCACTGCACCGTCGACGATAATACCGAAGTCCAGAGCCCCCAGGCTCATCAGGTTGGCGCTGACTTTGTTGGTGAACATGCCTGTGAAGGTAAAGAGCATGGCTAAAGGAATGACCATGGCAGTGATCAGTGCTGCGCGAATATTGCCTAGGAATAGGAACAAAATCGCGATTACTAGGATTGCACCTTCAATCAGATTCTTCTTGACCGTGGCAATAGCCTTGTCTACCAAGTTAGTACGGTCGTAAACAGTGATCGCAACCACCCCTTTGGGCAGTGAACGGTTGATTTGCTCTAGCTTGACTGCAACGGCCTGAGAGACGGTACGGCTGTTCTCGCCTATCAGCATGAACACCGTGCCGAGTACGACTTCACGACCGTTTTCGGTCGCCGCACCGGTACGCATTTCACGCCCAATATCCACGGTCGCCACATTTTTAATACGTATAGGAGTGCCATCGACGTTGGCGATCACGATATTGGCGATGTCGTCGGTGGTCGCCACTTGGCCAGGGGCACGAATCAGTAGTTGTTCGCCACTGCGCTCAATGTAGCCGGCTCCTACGTTAGCGTTGTTGCTTTCCAGCGCGGTCACAATGTCTGTCAGGGTCAGCTTGTAAGCGGCCAAGCGTTTTGGATCCGGAGCAATCTGGTATTCCTTGGCGAATCCGCCAATGGTGTTAATTTCGGCGACCCCAGGAACGTTGCGCAGCTGAGGTTTAATAATCCAATCTTGGATTACCCTCAGGTCGGTCGGCGTATAGGGGCTACCATCCTCTTTTACGGCGTCTTCTCGGGCCTCGACAGTCCACAGAAAAATCTCACCCAAACCGGTAGAAATCGGCCCCATGACAGCTTCCACGCCTTCGGGCAATTGTTCCTTTGCCATCTGCAATCGTTCATTGACCAATTGCCGGGCGAAGAATAGGTCGGTGCCTTCCTTGAAAATCACCGTAACTTGTGAAAGACCCGAGCGTGAGAGTGAACGCGTCTGCTCAAGTGCCGGCAGACCTGCCATGGCGGTTTCAATAGGGAAAGTGATGCGCTGCTCAGTCTCCAGTGGCGAGAAACCTGCGGCACCAGTATTGATTTGCACCTGGACGTTGGTGATGTCGGGCACGGCGTCGATCGGCAGCTTCTGGTAGCTAGCAATGCCGAGTCCGGCCATGAGGAGAACCGCGAGCAGGACGATTATGCGTTGCTCGATGGCAAATTGGATTAGGCGTTCGAACATGAGAACCTTCTCGTGGAAGTGGCGGATCAGTGGGCGTGTTCAGCCGAGGCTTTACCCAGTTCTGATTTCAGAATGAAGCTGCCGGCAGCAGCGACTTGAGCTCCGGGCTCCAGGCCCTCTGTGATCTCAGCCAGACCTGCTGCACGACTACCTATTACTACTGCTTGCGCCTTAAACCCGTCATCAGTTCGCACGAAAACTGTTGGCCTATCCTCGACCGTCTGGATTGCTGCTTCTGGTACTGCGACTTTCGCCAGCCGGGTATCGGTATCAACCAGTACGGTTACGAACAGCCCGGGACGCCAAGCTCCTTGCGGATTCGCTATGGACACACGGACAGTGGCGGTACGAGTCTGCTCACCCAGTAAACTCCCAACGTAGGCCACGGCACCCGTAACTTCCGCATTCAACTCAGCGGCACTAACCGTGACAGACTTGCCCACCAGGACTTTGCTCAAATCCTTAGGGGAAACGCCAAAAGTCACCCAAACATGCGACAAGTCCGAGAGTGTGAACGCATTGCTGGTTTCACTGACAACCTCACCAAGGCCCAAGTGCTTTTCGACCACAACGCCATCGAACGGTGCACGCAGCTCATACCGGTTGCCACCACTGGTCACCGAGCTGCCACTAAGTACGCTGATTTTTTGTCGGGCATTACTGACAGCGATTTCGGCCTCTTGCAGAGCCTGACGGGCTTGAAGGAAATCCTGTTCGGCAGAGATTTTGTCCTGCCATAACTGGCGTTCACGCTCGTAGGTAGTGCGCGCCAACTCTAGACGACGTTGCGCTGCGGCTTGCTCACTGCGCTGATCAGAAATTTGTTGACTGGCAATCACGGCTAGTAGCTGACCTTTTTTCACTGTTTGGCCAAGATTGACATGTACCGACTCGACGACACCAGGAACCCGGGGTACCACATGCGCAGTACGGTCTTCATCGAAACGGACTTCTCCAGGAAACGGCAATGAGAGGCTGATGCTCTGTTCCTTAGCTTCGATTAACTGAATGCCGGCAGATCTGATCTGATCGTCGCTCAGAGTCAGGTGACCTTCTTCTGCTTCCCCTTCTGCATGCCCGCCATCAACTGACTCCTTGGCCGCACCCTCGTTGCTGTGATCAGCATCGTGGCCCTGTTCTTCTTGCGTCTGTACGCCGGTGGACGCTGTTGACGTGCTACCCATCCAGAGCGAACCAACACATATGCCCACCGTGAGGGTCAGTGCGGTGACAAGGATTTGTTTTTTATCCATGGGACTCCCTACGCAGCTCAGTGGGCAGTCACGGATTACCGTGGCACTGCGATGCTGAGTAGCGGTTAAAAAAGTGTTATATGAAATTCAAGGGGTATGAGTGAGCTTGTCGACATCACCGAAAATTCGCTCGATACGCACCCAGGCGTCTGTCGCCTCAGCAATGGCCTGGATGTACTGACCGCGTGCGCTGATTAAGGTGCGCTGGGCATCTAGCACATCTAGGAAGTTGAATTTCCCCATTTCGAAACCACGGGTAGCGGTATCTACAGCACTTTGCGCGGCAGGTAGGATGGTTTGATTGAACGACGTGATTTCAGTGTTCGCTGTATTCCACTGAGCTAGAGTGGTCTGAATTTCTGTGCGCAGGCGTAACTCGCTGGCATTGCGAAGGTCGCGGGCCTGATCAGTTCGGCGGGCGGCTGCCAACACATTGCCCTGGTTACGATTGAATAATGGGATGGGCATCGACAGCCCTACGACATTCACGCGCTCACGCTCCCGTTCATCGTATTGGCTACCTAAACTTACGGTTAGGTCAGGAATGCGCTGGGCTTTCTCCAAGCCAAGTGAGGCTTCACGCTGGTCAATTTGCAGCTTTGCCAACCGTAACTCCGCAGTCTGACCTATGCGATTAAGGAGCAGCGAAGGTTCCGGTACAGTTGGCATTGGCTGACTTGAATCACTTACAGACGCAAACGCCGGCAAAGGCACACCCATGACTCGAGCGAGTTGTTGATAGGCATTTGCCTCATCTCGCTCTGCCCGTTTCAGCTCTAGGCGTACCTCCGACAACTGGACTTCTGCTCGCGTACCTTCAACAGGCGATGACTTGCCACTACTGATGCGACCTTGAGCTACATGCAAGCCACGCTGTGCGAGCTCAAGTGATTGACGTGATAACAGCAACCTTTGCTGAGCCGTAGATGTGTTGTAAAACGCCTGAATGACATCGGCACGTAGAGCATTACGCTTGCGCTCCAATTCAATCTCGGCTGCATCTTGCGCTCGACTTGCCACTTCGATCCTAGCGCCTCGCTTACCGCCAAGCTCGATCGGCTGATTGATCATCACCGTCGTAGTGCGCGAATTTCGCCGGGTATCCTCAGCCTCCCAAGACAACTCAGGATTGGGAATCAAGCTCGCCTGCTGCCGATCTCCCTGAGTGATACCAATTTCCCACTGTGCTGCCGCTAGGTCAGGATTGTTGGCAAACGCCATTTGAAGAACTTGATCCATTGTCAGCGCCTGTGAAGCCGAACCAGCGGAAAAAGCCGTGCCTGATAGTGCAAGCGTGCAACTTAGGCCTATTACCAACATGGATTTTATGATACGCAAGGGGGTAATGAACTTTCTAAGCCAACGCAATTTTATATTTCCTTTAAAGCGAATTTTCTCAACGTAGTAACTGTAGAGTTCTTCACTTATCAACAAGGTGACTGAAGAATTACAAATATGTTATCCAGCTCTACTACTGTAGATTTTGCTCTAATATAGGAGGTGTTAAAAAAGAAAAAACTTAAGGCAGCAATATGATGAAACAAAAATTCAGCAATTATCTGCCGAAGCGCACTTGTCGAATTGGGGTATTCATATGAGCACACGATGTGCTACATAGCCCCTGGATTATTTCCCGCGACAGATTGTCGCAACCCTAGCTTTGGCGCCTCAAAACCGCAGCTTTGGCTTGACCCTGAAGCAGCTACAGGCTTTAGAATGAGGGCTGTCATCTCGTAAGTTATTCAAACCATATGAGGATTGAAAATCCTATTAAAAGATAGCACCAATCAGAAAACCACACTAATACGGTTATTATTTTTCTGAGCCCCCTTTAACTCTAGTCATTAAGAAGGTGAAATGTCATGCGAATCCTTGTAGTTGAGGACGAGCTCAAAACTGCCGAATACTTACATCAGGGACTGACTGAAAGTGGCTACATTGTTGATCGTGCGATAACTGGCGCGGATGGACTACATCTGGCGCGCCAACATGTTTATGATTTGGTGATACTTGACGTTAATCTTCCCGAACTTGATGGCTGGGGTGTTCTTGAACGTCTACGACAAAGCAGTAATGCCCGGGTCATGATGTTGACGGCCCGAGGGCGCCTAGCGGACAAGATACGCGGACTAGATTTGGGTGCCGATGATTATCTGGTTAAACCGTTTGAATTTCCTGAGTTACTTGCACGGGTACGAACCCTGATGCGTCGCAGTGAGCACATACCTGTCCCGCAGGTACTAAAAGTAGCCGACCTGGAACTAGACCAAGGACGTCATCGTGCTTTTCGCGGTGAGCAGCGCATAGATCTGACAACCAAGGAGTTTGCGCTGCTGCACTTGCTGATGCGCCAAACTGGAGAAGTGCTTTCTCGCACCCAAATCATTTCACTGGTCTGGGATATGAATTTTGATTGCGACACTAACGTTGTCGAGGTTTCAATCCGTAGGCTGAGGGCCAAAATAGATGACCCCTTCGATAACAAGTTGATCCACACCCTTCGCGGTGTTGGTTACGTATTAGAGGCGCGTGTATGAAGCCGGTCAGCCTGTCAATGCGACTAGGCTTGACAGTAAGTATTTTAGGGGCGTTGTTGGTAGTGTTTTTGGCTGTCTTGGCCTTTTTTGCGCTGACGCATGAGCTGGATAAGTTGGCAAAAAACAGCCTGATCAATAAGATGGAGCAGGTTGAACATAGCCTCTCGCTATACGATGACACGGCCGACGTAAATTCAAAACCGCATTCGTTACTGGATCAAGTCATGGGACATGACAATCTGAATCTGACCATCTATGACCTGAAAAACCTCAGGGCGCCCTTACTGAAATTTGGGCCTGGATTGTCGGATCCGCGGACTGAGTTGAAAGCTGCGACTGCTGCCGTTGACAAGGTTTCCTATTCCACCAATTCAGATGGTGAAGGTCGACACTTCCTTACCGCATCCAAGCTCATCCCATTAAAGAATGGTGTAAGTGTTCCCGTATTGCTGTCGATGGATTGTGCGAACGATGAAGCGCTGCTCAGCGCGTACCTTAGGTCGACGGTTATTGCACTACCGCTTTTACTGATACTCATCGGAGCAAGTGCTTGGGCCGTAGTACAACAAGGACTTTCTCCACTGAGAGAGTTCCGGAAGGTCGCCGCCATGATCTCGGCTCAAGATCTCAACCATCGACTTTCTGTTGTTAAAATGCCTCAGGAGCTTAGTGAGTTGGCTCATGGCATCAACTTCATGCTGCACCGGCTCGACAGCGGTATTCAGCAGCTGTCGCAATTTTCAGATGACTTAGCCCATGAATTACGATCCCCGATCACCAATTTGATGGGCAAGGCCCAGGTTACCCTTTCTCGGGAGCGTCCGGCAGAAGAATACAAAGCTGTGCTGGAGTCATGCACCGAGGAGTTGGGCCGTGTCACGCGAATTGTCTCGGATATGCTCTTCTTAGCTCAGGTCAGCCATCCCGCGGCACTTGTCCCGTTCGAAATAATCACCTTAGAAGATGAAGCATTTAAGGTGGTCGATCTGTTTTCACTGTCTGCGGAAGAGAAACGTATCACCCTGAATGTTACCGGAAATGGCAAGACCATTGGCGACAGGTTAATGATACAGCGAGCAATATCCAATCTATTGTCCAACGCAATACGCCATTGCCCTGCGGGACAATCTATTTCAATTGTTATTGAAAACTATGCCAAACAGGTATCGCTACTTGTAGGCAACCCTGGAGCAGGAATCGAACCTCAGCATCTGCTGCACTTGTTTGACCGCTTTTATCGAATTGATACAAGTCGCTCGCGTGCTGAGGGTGGCACTGGTCTTGGTTTAGCTATTGTTCGATCGATCATGAGCCTCCACCAGGGAACTGCGGATGTTCAAAGCATGCCTGGCAGCATGACCGTTTTCAGGCTGAGCTTCCCAAACCTCGACGGACAGACCACTTGGCAACAGGCTAGAAAGGTTTAAGGGTAAATTCCCGCAACAAACCTGTGCAACCCTCCCTGCACCACTGGATATGCGCCTGTGGTCAGGTTTTTTAATGTCCGCTGAGTTCTGAGTACATCGCAGCAGCCCCTACTCCGACATGAGATGTTTGCAAGATCCCGCTCTAGTGCTGCATGCCTTCGTTTTCTTCAAGCGTTGCATGAAACTGTAAGTTTTCCAATTGAAGAGTCGTATGGCTGATATGGAATACCTCGCTCATCAGCCGAGTCACCTCAGCCAATATATCTTGCTCAGTTCGGGAGCTACGCAGGATTACAAGGTGAGCACTCATGACATTCTTGCCGCTGGTCAGGGCCCAGATATGCAGGTCATGGATATCCTCAACGCCTTCAACCGCCCTGATGCACGCTTCCACTTCAGCGATATCGATGCCATCCGGAACCCCTTGCAACAGGATGTTCATGCTTTCTTTGAGCAAAACCCAGGTTCTGGGAAGCACCCACAGGCCGATAGCTGCGGCAACGATCGAGTCAACCCAAGTGAATCCGGTAAAACGAATGATCAATGCCGCCCCTATTACGCCCATGGAGCCCAACATGTCGCTCCATACTTCTAGGTACGCGCCTTTTACGTTAAGACTTTCGGCACTGGCAGACATTAGCAACCGCATTGAAACAAGGTTCACAACTAGTCCGATCACTGCGACGATCAGCATCCCTGTCGATTGGATTTCTGTCGGGGCTTTAAACCGCTGATAAGCTTCATACAAGATGTACACCGCCACCATAAACAACAAAATCGCGTTAAAAGCAGCTGCGAGGATCTCAAATCGTGCATAGCCGAATGTCCGTTTTTTATCCGCAGCGCGTTTGGCAATTTGAATAGCTATCAATGAAATAGCCAAGGCAGTGGAATCAGTTAGCATGTGAGCCGCATCGGATAACAACGCCAAGCTGCCTGTCACGAAAGCCCCAATGACCTCCGCGATCATGAAGCTTGTCGTTAACGCCAGAGCGATCCACAATTTTTTCTCGTGTCCTGCACGAGCTTGACCGTGACTATGACCAGCGCTCATATGACTCTCCATGCGGGTGAAAGGATGCGGCAACTACTCAAAAGATCGTCAACGGGTCAATCTTCCTCAAGAAGAGATTTCGGTTTTGGAGAGAGGCAACTGAAAAGCACTTATTTGGACGCGACCTGTGCTCCCCCAAGGCACCCACACTCTAGAAAATAGCAGTACTGCGAATACGCGTATTATTTGTACCCAAACTTCCCGGAATCAGATGTTAGTAGACCGATAGGTCTTTGTCGCGCCAATTTTTCATCTCGGCTTCTGCTTGATTTCTCAGTTGGCTAGCCATTTCATCCATGATTGAGTTCAGATCAACACTATGAATTCAAATATAGGCGGATCGATAGCTCGTCGTCCGCGTCTATTTTCTAAACGTAATGTTGGCTTAATTCCTTGTCGGCTTCATTACCTATATGTCGGAGCTTGGCGACAGGGTGTTAATGACATGAGTCGATTTGTAACGACCATTTGAAGCGACTACACTCCAGCGAATGAAACGCTACGTGCAGTTTTGCATCATCTTCGTGATTAGCTTGGCGCTTCCCCTCAGCGGGATGGCGGGAGTTCAGGCATCGATAGAACCGTGCCCCATGAAGACGATGGGCATGACGATAATGGACGACATGGGCATGGACTGCTGCAACGATATGAAAACCCTGTCCGAGCACGGAAAGCCATGTAAACCGGGACAGGAATGCAAGGCAGGCGGCATATTGCAAGTCTCGACTTTCAAGCCTTCAGTAGCCGTGTTTAGCCCCGTAGTACTTTCCTTCTTTAGTGATTCCTTGCCTGCACAAACCCCGTCCAGGGTGTGGCGACCGCCCCGCGTTTGATTCCTGTCCCATATTGAGCCTCATTCCGCATTGGCGGGATGCAAGAGCTGAGCGCATGTCTTTTGATGCGTGCAGTGGATGATCACAGGAATCCTAAACATGAACTCAAAGTGCTATTGCATAGGCTGGTCCCTCGTGGCCGGTCTGGCGGTAAGCGTTCTGGCATTGCCGAGCTTGGCGGGTGGATTGACGCTTGATGAAGCGTTGCGGCTGGCCGAAAACAATGCACCGTCGCTGACCGCACAAGACGCCAAAATTCAGGCTGCCAGCAGCGCAGCCATTCCAGCGGGGGAGTTGCCTGACCCCAAACTGCTGCTGGGTGTGCAGAACTATCCTGTTGGCGGCCCGGATCGCTGGAGCATCGACCAAGACTTCATGACAATGCAAATGGTTGGAGTCAGGCAAGAAATGCCCAACAGCGACAAGCGCAAGGCGCGCATTGAGGTCGCCGATGCGGCCGTTGAACGCGCCGCGGCGCAGCGGCGGGTCGAACGTCTGAACGTACGCCAATCCACGGCGTTGGCCTGGATCAGTAGCTACTCGGTTGAGCGCAAAGATGCACTGTTCCAGGACTTCTACAAAGAGAACCGCCTGCTGAGCAATACCGTCCTGGCTCAGATTGCCGGTGGCCGGGCTCAACCCGCCGATGCGGTAACACCCAAGCAAGAAGCGGCTCGACTAGCGGAGCAACAGGACGATCTGATTCAGCAGCGAAGGCAGGCCCGAGCTGCCCTCAAGCGTTGGATTGGCCCCGCTGCCAACGACGAGCTTGTGGGCCGCTTGCCTGAATGGTCCGTCGATACCTCCGGTTACTCCCATAACCTGCAGCACCATCCCGAGCTGGCAGCGTTTGCCCCGATGACCCGAGAAGCGCAAGCCAAGGTTCGTGAAGCCGTGTCGGAGAAACAGTCAGACTGGAGCTGGGAGCTGGATTACCAGCACCGTGGCCGAGCGTTTGGGGATATGGTCAGTGTGCAGCTTTCCTGGGATCTGCCGCTGTTTCCTGGCTCTCGCCAAAATCCCAAAATCGCAGCCAAGCAGGCTGAACTCAGCCAGCTTGAGGCCGAGCGTGAAGCCCTGTCACGCGAGCACACTCAGGAACTGGAAAACCAACTGGCTGACTATGAGCGTCTGAATCGTGCGGTGCACCGAAACCAGGACAGTCTGTTGCCTCTGGCCAAGGAAAAGGTCGAACTCAGCATGGCCAGTTATCGTGCCGGAAAAGGCGATTTAAATGCCGTTGTTGCGGCCCGGCGTGAGCTCATCGAAGCGCGTCTCAAACAGATTGAGGTGGAAGAGCAGCGGGCGCTGACCAGTGCGCGCCTGTACTTTGCCTATGGGGAGCCCAGCCAGTGATCCTTAAAAAGTGGAATGGGGCATTGTTGGTAGGCATCTCGCTGACATTGGGTGTTGCCGGTGGTTACTGGTTCGCTCAGCAGCGGATGAACGGAGTATCCAGTACTGCCCAGGAGAGGGGTGTCAGCCCGTCGGGTGAACGCAAGGCTCTGTATTGGTACGACCCCATGTACCCGCAGCAAAAGTTTGATAACCCCGGAAAGTCCCCCTTTATGGACATGCAGTTGGTGCCTCAATACGCCAGCAGCGAAGGGGATCGTGCGGTCGTCAGTATCGATCCAAGCCTGACCCAGAACCTCGGTTTGCGTTTTGCGACGGTCACCCGGGGAGTCTTTGATTCCAGCCTAGATGTGGCAGGTGTCTTGGCGTTCAACGAGCGTGATGTCGCGGTGATTCAGGCCCGTACCGCCGGCTTTGTGGAGCGGGTCTATGCCCTTGCTCCAGGGGATGTGCTCAAAGCCAATGCCGCCCTGGCGGATATTCTGGTGCCGGAATGGGCCGCGGCTCAGACAGAGTTTCTGGCCCTGAGGCGTAACGGGGATGCCGATCTGTTGGTTGCGGCCCGTCAGCGCCTGCGACTCACAGGGATGCCCGCAGCACTGATTACTCAGGTTGAACGTAGCGGTAAGGTTCAACCGTATCTGACCCTGACCAGTCCCATCGCCGGTGTGCTGCAAGAGCTGAACGTACGCGCGGGCATGACCGTGGCGACGGGCGAGACTCTGGCACGGGTCAATGGCTTGAGCAGTATATGGCTAGCCGTGGCTGTTCCAGAATCCGATGCCGGGGCCATCACTGTGGGGCAGGCGGTCGAAGCGCGTCTGCCAGCCTTCCCGGGGACAACGTTCAGAGGCAAGGTCAGCGCGATTTTGCCCGAGACCAATCCGGACAGCCGCACTCTTCGGGTGCGGGTGGAACTACCCAACCCGGACGAGCACCTCAGGCCCGGTTTGACGGCGCAGGTGCGCCTGAGTCATTCGACCGGGGAAAGTGTGTTGTGGGTGCCGAGTGAAGCAGTCATTCGCACTGGCCGACGCGCCCTGGTGATGCTCGCTGAAGACGCCGGTCGCTATCGCCCGGTGGAGGTGCAACTCGGGCAGGAAAGCGATGGCAAGACGGCGATTGTGAAAGGTCTGACAGAAGGACAGAAAGTGGTTACGTCTGGCCAGTTCCTGCTCGACTCGGAAGCCAGTCTTAAAGGCATTGTTGCCAGCGCTGAGGAAGATTCACCACTCGGCGCAACAGCCTCCAGTTTTCATGAGGCCGATGGGCAGATTGTTGAGATCAACGACAAAGACGTGACGCTCGCCCATGGTCCTTTCAAGACGCTGGGCATGCCCGGCATGACGATGACTTTTCCTCTCGCCAGTCCGGCGCTGATGCAGGGCCTCAAGGCGGGGGACAAGGTTCGGATCGCGGTGAGCCAAACTGACGATGGTTTGCGTGTCGAGCGCCTGGACAAATCGGGGAGCCAGCCATGATTGCTGCACTGATTCGTTGGTCGGTGGCCAACCGGTTTCTGGTGCTACTGGCTACGCTGTTCGTCACTGCTTGGGGCATCTGGTCGGTACAGAGCACACCGATCGATGCGTTGCCGGATCTCTCAGATGTGCAAGTGATCATCCGCACCCCTTATCCGGGACAAGCGCCGCAGATTGTCGAGAACCAGGTGACCTATCCGCTGGCCACCACCATGCTCTCAGTGCCGGGAGCCAAGACGGTACGTGGTTATTCCTTCTTCGGTGACAGCTTCGTTTACGTGCTGTTCGAAGACGGCACGGACTTGTACTGGGCCCGCTCGCGAGTGCTGGAGTACCTGAGTCAGATACAAAACCGATTGCCGGCCAGTGCAAAACCTGCGTTGGGGCCGGATGCAACGGGAGTGGGCTGGATCTATCAGTACGCACTGGTGGATCGCACGGGTGGGCACGACTTGGCACAGCTGCGCGCACTTCAGGACTGGTTCCTCAAGTTCGAACTCAAGACCCTGCCCAATGTTGCTGAAGTGGCTACGGTGGGAGGCATGGTCAAGCAGTACCAGGTGCAGCTTGACCCGCTCAAGTTGGCCAGTCTGGGCATCACACAGGCGGAGGTGACCGAGGCTATCGGCAAGGCCAACCAGGAGACGGGCGGCGCCGTGATGGAGATGGCCGAGACTGAGTACATGGTGCGAGCTTCCGGCTACCTGAAGACGCTCAATGACTTTCGGGCCATCCCGCTAAAACTGGGGGCGGCCGGAGTGCCGGTCACCCTTGGCGATGTCGCCACCATCCAATTGGGCCCGGAAATGCGACGTGGCATCACCGAACTCGACGGCGAAGGCGAGACCGTTGGTGGTGTGGTGATTTTGCGCAACGGCAAGAACGCCCGCGAGACCATTGCGGCGGTCAAGACCAAACTCGACGAACTGAAATCCAGTTTGCCGGCCGGCGTTGAAATCGTCACCACCTACGACCGCAGCAAGCTGATCGATCGCGCGGTGGAAAATCTCAGCCACAAGCTCATCGAAGAGTTCATCGTCGTCGCGCTGGTCTGCGGGATCTTCCTCTGGCACTTGCGCTCATCCCTAGTGGCGATCATTTCGCTGCCGGTGGGCGTGTTGATTGCCTTCATCGTCATGCGCTACCAAGGCATCAACGCCAACATCATGTCCTTGGGCGGGATTGCCATCGCCATCGGCGCTATGGTCGATGCCGCCGTGGTGATGATCGAGAACGCCCACAAGAAGATAGAGGCTTGGCACGCTGCCAACCCTGGGGAGGAACTGAACGGCGAGCGTCATTGGCACGTGATGACCGAAGCGGCTGCGGAGGTAGGCCCGGCACTGTTCTTCTGCTTGTTGATCATCACCCTGTCGTTCATTCCGGTATTTACCCTTGAGGCCCAGGAAGGGCGGCTGTTCGGCCCGTTGGCTTTCACCAAGACCTACGCCATGGCGGCAGCGGCGGGACTGTCAGTGACGTTGGTGCCAGTGCTGATGGGTTACTGGATTCGAGGTCGAATTCCCAATGAACAACAGAACCCGTTGAACCGGTGGTTGATTCGACTCTATCAGCCAGCCCTGGATGCAGTACTGCGTCGTCCCAAGGTCACGCTACTGGTGGCGCTCTTGGTATTTTGCAGTGCGCTATGGCCAATGTCTCGCCTGGGGGGCGAGTTTCTGCCACCGCTGGACGAAGGCGATCTGCTCTACATGCCTTCTGCACTTCCGGGGTTATCGGCACACAAAGCCGCGCAGCTGCTGCAGCAAACCGACCGTCTGATCAAAACCGTGCCTGAAGTCGAACACGTTTTCGGTAAAGCAGGGCGTGCCGAAACCGCAACCGATCCGGCTCCCCTGGAGATGTTTGAAACCACCATTCAATTCAAACCACGCGAGCAATGGCGTCAAGGTATGACACCGGAAAAACTGGTGGAAGAATTGGATCGAGTGGTGCGAGTTCCGGGGCTGACCAATATCTGGATACCGCCAATTCGCAACCGTATCGACATGCTGGCTACGGGGATCAAGAGCCCCATCGGGGTGAAGGTTGCCGGCACCAATCTGATGGAAATTGATACGGTCACTCAGGCGGTCGAGCGCGTGGCCAAGGGGGTGCCTGGTGTCAGCTCGGCTCTGGCGGAGCGACTGACCGGTGGCCGATATATCGATGTGGATATCGATCGCAAGGCCGCCGCCCGCTACGGCCTGAATATCGCCGATGTGCAATCCATCGTGGCCGGTGCTATCGGTGGAGAGAACGTTGGGGAGGCCATTGAGGGGTTGGCACGGTTTCCAATCAACGTGCGTTACCCACGGGAGTGGCGTGACTCGCTCGGTGCTTTGGAGCAATTACCTATCTACACCCCGTTAGGCAGCCAGATCACCCTGGGTACTGTGGCGAAGATTAAGGTCAGCGACGGCCCGCCGATGCTCAAGAGCGAAAATGCTCGGCCTTCGGGCTGGGTTTATATCGACGTGCGGGGCCGGGACATTGCCTCAGTCGTCGCCGATCTGCGCCGGGTCGTCAGTGAACAGGTCAAGTTGCAGCCAGGTATGAGCCTGAGCTACTCGGGGCAGTTCGAATTTCTCGAAAGGGCCAACGCCCGACTAAAACTAGTTGTGCCTGCCACGTTGTTGATCATTTTCGTGCTGCTCTACATGACTTTCGCCCGCTTCGATGAGGCCTTTTTGGTCATGGCCACTCTGCCATTCGCCCTCACGGGCGGGGCATGGTTCCTCTATCTATTGGGGTACAACCTGTCGGTCGCAACCGGGGTCGGCTTTATCGCGCTGGCCGGAATTTCGGCCGAATTCGGTGTGATCATGCTGCTCTACCTCAAGAACGCTTGGGTCGAACGTGTAGACCTCGGCGACAACACGGAAGTTGGGCTGGTGGCGGCGATCCGTGAAGGAGCTGTACAGCGCGTTCGCCCCAAGGCCATGACCGTGTCCGTCATCATTGCCGGCCTGTTGCCCATTCTGTTGGGCAGCGGAACCGGTAGTGAAGTGATGAGTCGCATCGCCGCGCCAATGGTCGGCGGGATGGTCACTGCTCCCTTGCTTTCCCTGTTTGTCATACCGGCAGCCTACAGCTTAATGCGCCGTCGGAACCTCTCGGGTTGTACCCACTAAGCCTTAAGGAAAAAACCTTATGAAACTGCCCCTGATAATGCCCCCATTTTTGATACTCGCCTGAAATAGAGATCAAGCTACTAGGGCCAACTTCTGTTAGGGGGGGAATGCCTCCGAGGGCCATGTTCGATCGCTCGTGATTGTATGTCCAAATCCAAACTGGCGATCTGTACTCCAGCACTCGACCGGGGCTCGAAAGAAGAGTTCTAAAACTCGTGAGTCTTGCATCACATTTGCCTCGTTAACATCTGAGGTTGAGCCATGAGATCAAGCTATTGCGGAACAGCGCAATCCCTGCGCCTGTTGGTGGGCGCCTGTGAGCGGTTTCTGTGGGAATACGATGCTCCCTCACGCTACCATCGTTCACAAACAGACAAGACTGTTCATGAGCGTTGGCGCTCTGGAGAATTATGCACATTTCCAAAATGACTTTGGTGAACTACCGAAACTTCAGCAACACAACGCTAAAGTTTCAGCGGGGCGTCAACACCATCATCGGCGAAAATGGCTCAGGTAAGTCCAATATCCTGCGCGCAATCCGTCTACTATTGGATGACACCATGGTGCGTGCAGCCTATCGACTGGAGGAGTCCGACTTCTGCCGATCGCTCGGTGAATGGCGAGGTCACTGGATCATTATCAGTGTTGAGTTTGAACAGATCAGCGCCGACGAAGCCGTTCAGGCGCTATTTCTTCACGGCACCGCTGCGCTAGAAGAAGGACCGCTAGCGAAGGCAACCTATAACCTCATCTTCCGTCCGAAAAAGGAGATCCGGCTCAAGCTGGCTGCTCTAGATATTTTTGATGATGAGGTGCTCGCGGAAATACGCAGTACCATCACGATCGATGACTACGAAACTGTGTTCACGGGAAGAAGCAGCGCCGACTTCAGCGACCCTTCCGTCTACCAGTCGATTGTGGGTAATTTCGAAACGTGTACTTTCAGTGCTGAAACTGAATTCCCTCAGATCGGGGCTAAAGTACCTGGATTCCTCTCGGTTACGAAAGAAGTGTCACTGACCTTCATACAAGCCCTCCGGGACGTCGTTGCCGAGTTTCACAACAACCGAACGAACCCGTTGTTTGCGCTACTCAAGAGTAAGAGTGGGGAGATAGATCCAGTGTCGATGCTTCCTATAACCCAAATGGTCAGAGACCTGAATGCCTCTATCGAAGGACTCGAAGATGTGCAGTCGGTTCGTAACCACATTCGCGAAACGATCAAAGATGCGGCCGGAGAAACCTACTCGCCTGCTTCGCTTTCGATTAAATCTGACCTACCAGATGAGGCAGAAAAATTATTTCAGTCCCTGCGCCTTTTTGTAGGCGAGGCCGATGATGGGTATGAGGGTGGTATTCACGAGCTGAGCTTGGGCGGAGCAAACCTCATCTACCTGACGCTGAAGCTTCTTGAGTTCAAGTATCAGCGTGAGAAGCTTGCCATTGCCAACTTTCTACTGATCGAGGAGCCCGAAGCGCACATTCACACCCATATCCAGAAGACTCTGTTCGACCGTATTTCCTACAGCGATGCCCAGATTATCTACACAACGCATTCGACCCACATCTCCGAAGTGAGCAATGTCACTAACGTCAACATTCTGGGGCGGCAAGGCTCATATTGCGAGGCTTACCAACCCGCTACGGGGCTTGAGCCATCAGAGGTGAGAAGCATCCAGAGATATCTGGATGCTGTCCGCAGTAATTTGCTCTTCGCTAAAAGCGTACTACTCGTTGAAGGCGATGCGGAGGAGATACTGATCCCGATATTGGTGAAAAAGGTGCTTGGGCTGAGCGTTGATGAGTTGGGTATTAGTGTCATCAACATACGCAGCACGGGGTTCAAAAACGTCGCAGTCCTTTTTCACGACCTCCGAATCCGCAAGCGCTGTGCGATAGTTACTGACCTTGATACCACCTTCTTTGATGTGACGCCGCAGCCCACTGATCATGAGTTTCTGGCAAGCAAGAAACGCAAGGCGATAGGTTCCCAAAAAGCTGGCGTCGAACGCAAGGTTGGTCTCGATGCCTTTGTCGCTGGAAACCCTTGGATCTCGGCCTTCTATGCACCACACACCTTTGAAGTTGACCTCGTATCAGCGGGCAACGAAGAGGCGTTCGCTCGAGCAGCGAGCAAGGTCTATATAGCGCCGCACACTATCAAAGAGGCGGTGGAAGCCCTTCGATCGGGTCAACCTCACCTAGTAGGTTTTCGTGCGCTGTTGATGGCTGAGTATGAGGGGAAAGGCTGGTTTGCAATCATGCTCGCCGAAGAGCTGGACCATCAGGTAGCGATCCCTCCCTACATCTTGCAGGCCCTTCAATTCGCGCATGGGCACATGTCCCCTCTGCTGCTCGCCAGAATCCTACAGTATCGAGTTGCCCGCCAAATCCATGCCGATCCTTCAGCACAGCCACGACTAACACTCCTGAGGGGTGAGGTTGAGCGTTTCCAACGCGGCGAAATCGATCTGGTTTTCCTAAAAGCTGCTGTCGCCCTCGCGCTACCAGGCGATGCCATTAATTCGTTCATGGTTGGCATTGCCTGATGTTCGCCTGGGATTCCCGTGAATTGAACGCCGAGCAGTCTGCCGCAATCGAGGAGCCTTCGAGCGTATTCCTCATCGCATGCCCTGGGAGCGGAAAAACGCGGACGTTGACCTATAAGATCGCTTATGAGCTTTCGCGGGCCACGGACAAGCGGATTGTCGTGGCGATTACTTATACGCACCGCGCAGCAGATGAAATTCAGGAGCGCATTGAAGGTCTCGGTGTTGACACGTCAAAGCTGTGGATCGGGACCATTCACTCATTTTGCCTCGAGTGGATCATTAAGCCATATGGCATCTACCTTCCAGAGCTTTCCCGCGGCTATCGAGTCCTAGACAGACACGACCGCGAACTCATGCTCGATAGGCTATGCGCGCCCTACCCAAAGATCACGCACTGGGATTGCGATTATTACTTCAGCAAAACGGGCTATCACCTAGGATGCAAAGATGCTTGGAAGCATGAAACGCTACATAAAATTCTTGGTGAGTATTTTCGCGAGCTCGGCGAAGCGCGTCAGATCGATTTCGAGCTGATCCTTTGGTATGCGCAGGTCCTGATGAGTGATCAAAAGCATATTGCATCAATTCTCGCTTCGGTCTTCTCATATGTTCTGGTAGACGAGTATCAGGACACGAAACAAATTCAATATGGCCTTCTTACCGCTATTTTGCGTGCCGGAGCGGGGCGAACGAAGACCTTCATCGTAGGCGATCCAAACCAAGCTATCTACGGCTCGCTTGGTGGCTACGCAGTTCCGGTGGCTGATTTTCGTGCCGAAGCTGGAATCCCGATAAGAGAAATGGCGCTTACCCGGAATTACCGTTCGAGTAATAGGATCATTTCCCACTTCTCGAATTTCAGCGTTTATCCGACATCAATCGAGAGCGCGGGATCGGATGCGTCGTTTCCAAGCAAGGTTTCGTACAACCAGCACGTAACACTCACCAATTTGCATGACGAGCTAGTACGACTGATCCAAGCAAGCCTTGCTGCCGGGCATCCTCCTGAGGAGATCTGCGTGCTCGCCCCATGGTGGATTTTATTGGCATCGACGACGCGGCATCTAGTAAGGATGCTTCCGGATCAGCAGTTTGACGGCCCTGGTCTAGTCCCCTTTAGTAACGATATAGACAACTTCTGGTTCAAGGTTTCGAAAATCATCCTGACTGAGTCATCGCCGAAGATGCTTGTTCGTCGCATGCGATGGGCCAGAGATGTGATCAGCGACCTGGGTGATTTGGGCGTTGATACATCGCGCCTGACACAGCGGCTCCTATTGAGGGAATGCAACTCAATTTCAATCTCCGAAATGGATGGGATTGCCTACCTTGACCAAGCCTTCACCGCGCTGCTTGAACGACTCGGGGTAGCCCTTCATAGCTTCCCCGCATTAATGGAGCACCGCGATGCGTTCTTTCGCAGCTCACTATCTCGGATCGACAGGCTCCAAAAGGACGGGGCCCCGTACATCAACGATATCTCTTTCTTCAGGAAGGTATTTCGCGAGCGGACTGGTATCACCGTTTCGACGATCCACGGGGTAAAAGGTGCCGAGTACGATGTGGTCATCGCGTTCGGCCTTCTTCAGGGGATGGTGCCTCATTTCACCGAGGCAGCAAGCCTGGATGCCGCGAACAAGCTCCTCTACGTCGTAGGTTCCCGTGCCCGCAAGAATCTACATTTGATTTCTGAGAGCGGACGCCCCCAAGGGCACTATGGGCACTATGCGGCTACAGAGGCACTGTTCACATGTGTCTTTGACTACGACGCAGCCGAGTAGAATCCAGCCTAGGGGGGAGGCCCATCGAAAATACGCCTCGCCCCGGCACATTGCTGTGCCAAAAGACTAGATTGGTAAGGCATGGTGGCCCCTTGCGTTAGCAAACTCGAAGCAGTTGTGTCCGGTAATGCTGAGAGAAGTTGAGCTCGTAGGTTCGGCCAACATCGTAGCTATAGATCTCATCCGGCAACTGTTGGCTTTCGCGCTCAAAGCACTCGCCTTGGAACGGCGTCACAGGGTGACAGTTGTACTGGTCAGCCGAGTTCTCAACTGGGCTAGCGGCGACCTCCTCTGAGACACCCTGAAGATAGTTCAGCACCGCGACGTCGCGGGGAAGATCGTCTGCAACCCGCTCAGAAAACTGCTGCAGCGAAGGCTCGGCCAAGACGTACAGCCAGGCCTCTGTGTCATTACTAGCGGAACGACGCAGAATCCGGCCCAAGACCTGTCTGTAATAAAGCTCAGTCCTGATCCTGCTTAGGTGACAGCACACTTGAAGCCTCGGAATGTCAGTACCCTCACTAATCATTCCAACAGCCACAATCCACGGCCGATTGCTGTGCCTGAAATCGTTGATCACTCGCTGAGCATTTGGGGTTTTATTTGTGACTACATCGCAGCTCTCACCTTCAAGTCGGAGCATCGCTGCGACTTGGTGAGCGTGTTCGATATTTGTTGCCACCACAAGCCCGCCAGCGTCCGGTTTCACGTTACGAATTTCCTTGAGCTTCCGGCACCCTAATAGCAAAAGCTGTCTCAGGACATCTTCGTGGAACAGCAGGCTTTCATAGGTAACTGGCGAGTCTGTAAGCAAGCTAGCGATGTTGGGGAAAACAGTAACCGTATTATCACTCTCAATGGCCTCTGTGAGTCTGACCATTGTATTGTCCAAAATAACTATTCGCGGTGATCGGCATACCTCGTCCGAGATCGCCTCTTCAAGACCGTAACGGTAGTCACAAATAAGGTTGCCTTCTGGAGTCGAGTAGCGCGCCAGGACTATCGCCTTTTGGTCGGACCTCCAAGGCGTGCCAGAAAGCGCTAGCGTGTACGCAGCCCTGTCCTGGACGCGCTGAATTATACGCTGCCCCCAAGCATTGCTTAAGAGTGCATCGTGGCCAGCGCAATGATGAATTTCGTCAAACACAGCGAACACACGATAATCATCGAACAGCTTCCAAAAGGTCTCATCCCGGTATTCCATCCCTTGGTAGGTGCACACAGCGCCGACGGCGCCAATCAGCCCATCGAGTCGTCTCGACAGCACATCAGAAAAAGTACGCCGGAAGCCTTCAACCACTTGGCGTGATGGAGCAAAACACAAAACCAGGTCAATTCTGCCCTGATCCAGCAGCGCTTTTGCAAGTTCAGCCGCCATCCTGGTCTTACCGGCCCCGGGAGTGGCCTGACAGAAAAAATGGGGCGTCTCAAGGTATTGAGCCAACGCCGTGTTTTTGCATTGATCCTGCCATGTGCGAAGTCCCATGCTCATACCGCGGTCACAGCCTTGAGTGTCGTCTCTAGCGCGCGGAGATGACCCAACAGGCGGGAGCAGCGGTCTCGAACCTCGTAATAAGCGTTTTCAAGAAGCCCTTTCAAATGGGGGATTTCCTCAAAGAGCTGCTTGTAACGTTCTGTTTCTCCCATTGAGGAAAGAAGGTCTAGGCGAGTCTCCTTCAGCATTTCCTCTAAGCGGCTATGGGCTACCGCCGGATCAGCGATTGGCAAAATTGGATCTGATGGATCAATTGTATTGTCACTTGCGTGATGCCCCCCCACAACTGGGTCTGAGATGTCTGCACATCGGAAGCGAGATGCAACCAGCATGAGGTCTATGCCAGGAGGCTTGCTTAAGACTTGATAGACTTGGCCACGCTTACGAAGCATAGGCGCCTTGGCCACCCATCCGGCACGCACCAGCCGCCGGATCTGCTCATACACGTAGATCCGAACTGCAGCGAGTTTCGGGCTTCCTTCCATAGTCAGCACGTAGGCATCCCGGAGCTGCCGGATCGTGAAACTTTGATGGTGTTCATGGCAGAGGAGGTCATACAGCTGCCTGTCAAACTCGAATGAATCATGTTTCATGCAGGGAACCAAGCTTTCGCAGACAAAATACGGATTATAGTCCGTGGCTGATTCGTCCGTAAACGCCCGATAGTCCTGCCTCGAGTGAATTGAGGCAGCTATGAGCGATTTGGCGAAGGCGTTAGGGAAAAAAGTGAGGGAAGCAAGGAAGGCAAAAGGCATATCCCAAGATGGGCTTGCACTTGTATGCAAAGTTGATCGCAGCTATATGGGCCGGATTGAGCGGGGCGAGGCAAACATTACGGTAGAGAAGCTCTATCAGATTGCGGAGAGTCTAGGGTGTGATCCCAGATGCTTGTTACCTGACAGCCGATAACATGGGACCGGCACACCTCTTAGATACGCCATCGAGCAAATCTGGCAATCTATCCCAGGTGGAAATCGCTGAAATTTTGAACTACCATAATAGATAAAGATGAGGATACAACGGCGATTAATCACGACATCGATCATTTATCCTTACTACTCTATTATCAGATACCTAGTAAAAATGGCCAGAGGCTAAGAAAAGCGCGTTACTAATCTCAACCCCAGCCAACTTGAACATCAGCGATTGGTAGTACCTCTTTTAGGACCTCCCAGCGCCACGATTCGGCCGGACTTGGATTGCTCTAATACCCTCATACGCTCCCAAAGTTTAAGATTTTGAGCCAGAGCCCGATCACGCTGATACGAGGTTTCAATAAGCTGCTGCTCAAGATTCTGTACCTTTTTTTTCAATGACTGCAGCGTACTCTCACTTGATGACGTTTTAGTTTTAGACGCACTCATGCGTAAAGCATCAATTCTCGCCAGTAGCGGAAGATGAGCGGCGCGTGAGCGCTTAAGATATCCTCTATCATACCCCGCCTCTTCGCTAACTATACTTGCCGTAAGCTTACTTAAAGACAACCCTACAAATCTGGATTTTACGGGTTGCGCCGCAATCAATCGATCCAACGCCTCAAAACAAAGTAATAAACCGCTTTGGGGTTCTTTACTCATACTAGTTCTACCCCAACCCGCTCAGTGGTCTTTAGACGCAAAAAGTCGGATAGTCTTTCAATTTCTTTCTCTACTATCTGCCGCTCGCCAGAAGCCTGTGGATACATCAACAATTCGGAACGACTATCCGATATCACGACTTCAATCCTTTCTAACTTTATCACCGCACTCTCGCACGTTAGGCAACTCAAAAAATCGCCGAGCAAAAAAGAATTGCAGCGACCAAACTTAGTGCATCCACCCAAGAGCGTCTCGCGAAAGCTTATGTCACCGTTCTTGACTCTGCGCTGAGTATCCGCTCGAAGTTCCTCTACACTAATTTCACCACTGAGAACTCTTCCACGCTGCTTTTCCACATAAGTTCCGACTCCGCCAAACTGAGGGGCATCAGAATGCAGAAGGTCTGCGATTAATTGATTAGCAACTGACATTGGTATAGCCATCTGATAATCATATGCAATGTGGTTTTTCGGCAAGACAAACTCTCCTCTACCTTGATCATAGTACCCGAACATCGTGCGCAACTTATTAAACCCGTTAGCGTAATATCGGGCCATTGCTAAAGACAAATGTTTAAACTGAGATCTGAGCGTTGGAAGAGAGACGAAGCCGCTACTACTGCCATAAAACGCTAGCGAGCGTCTATATTGATGTCCAGTCAGCGGCCATGGCTGACCAACTTGGTAAGCAGGTTCATTCCAAAAGTCACGAGACTGATCGGTTAATGAGAGCTCAGCTAAATCCTCAGCGGTAATAAGCATCGAAGAGAAGCCAGCAAGCTGGGTCTTTTCTGATACAAAGTTAGCAACTGCTACTTTTTTCGCCCCTCTTATAAATCCGATCACCGAAGGACTAAGAAACAGTGGGCATTCATCACCAACGTCTATTCCATATAAGGTCGCCAACCCTCTGCAAATGGCCTGTGCGCCTTCCACAGCCCTTGTGACTTCCTTGGGGGCAAGCCACCTTCCTTCCATTTTATATCCAGAATACTTGGTCGTCGTAGACAGTACGCTCACGCATTGCCCAAGATCGGTACTGATACGCTTCGGGTCTTGAAACGGAGTACGATACGATACCTCACTTATACAATTATATGACATGCGCATGACTTCCTGCTCCCGCATGCCGGTATACAACTGGATTACAGTTTTCATAACATACTGAAGTTTCAAAATGATTCTTTGAAATACCAACCGAGATTGACACTCAAATTCCCCCTTGAACAAATCGTGCAAACCATGCTCCTTGATAGCCATGTGCAAATCTGGACGATAGTGTCTTTTCCCACCTAAGCCCCTTGATTTCTGTGTACCTCTCCCAATGCCGTAATGTTCATCGGAGAATTTACAAATCAATGTATCGAGCTCTTTAATATTCGGATAAATCTGATCGAGCAAAGCGCCGGTAACGTTTATAATCTGAAGGTAAAATCTTGTGGGAATAACGGGGTGTTGTTTATTCTTCGGCCGGACGATTTTAAGAGCTTGAGGATTAACAACTTCATAACCCAGATGCCGCGCCCCGACACCTATCATTTGACTTAGAAATGCAGATGTAACTTTGTGATAGGACGGGTTCAATTCGCGCAAGAATGCAGCAAGATAAACTGGAATAGTAAACAACTCGCCCAGTGTGATAATCCCTACCATGGGTTTAGCGCGCTGAGCATAGCAAAACCGCAGCGCTCCCCGCAGCACATGCACCCAATACAAACCAAGAGTAGTAGCGCTCAAAGCCCCGGTCCGTCCACCTCCGCCGTAATAAATCAATGAGTACATTATATATTTCGCCTCATCTATTAAGCGCAATTCGTGTTCGCCTTCGCCCTTGAAAACCTTGGCAAAATTTACCTTGCATATATGAACCGCCGACAGCCTGTACGGATTAAAATCCCAAATATTATTTCCATACACGGCGGTGGCCAGGCCGTCACCATCTCGACATAAAACAAAACAATTACTTGGTGCCTTACCGCTTGCGCATGCAACATCAGGCTTGTTCTTCATATCCAAGCCTTTGGCTGCGTATAATATGCCCGAGGATGAAAACTTCTTATTCAAAAAACAACTCCTAGCCTTTCAAAGCGACTCAAGCGCGTTTCCCAAAAAGGGGTTAATACACCATAGACATGCACAGTAGTTCTTACTTTTTCAACAATCTTCGCAACCGAATCGCCGCGTTCCGCAAGAGCGTTAAGGATATAATCAATCCTTGCAGACAAATCCGAGTATAGTAATTCAGCATGCTCCATATCTGGCGCAGAACGACGTACAGCATTTACTACGTACTGCAAACTCATCAATTTATTTATGTCAGTCTCATCTGAGTGACACACATAGTGAACACAAAACAAGCATCCGTGCTGGGTTTGGCAGTCCGGTAGTATGGAAATACTCGACGCAAATTGAGGTGCTGGCGAAGCAGCGCCGAATTGTTCGCATTGGCCGCTGGCGATAGGTATCAGCTGATCCGCCTTCTCGGATTGTTCTTTAATTGATGCAGCAGCCGTTTGAACAGCCTCCCAGTATTTGGAAAGCTCTGACTTTTGATGCTCGAGGGTACCTCCAGAATACCGACCTAGGTTCATAGTCTCTGTATGATTCAGAGAATTCGCTACTGTAGATACGGAAAACCCCCCCATATGCTGGGTGACGCTCTTATGTCTTCGCATCTCCCTCACTGTAAGGATTGGAATACTAGGATCTATAAACCCCGCATGAAGGGTACGATAGAACGTCTGTAGCGCATCGCTAGTTGGAAAATCCCTCAAAGCGTCAAGCTCTTTGTAGGATGGATTACGCAGTTCAGAGACCGTAAAAAAAAGCTTATCGTAGCTCCGACCGTCTAGCAACCACTCCCGCAATTTGAGATAGTCCTGGAGAATAGACAGCCCATTTTTTCTACCAACATTATAATTTGTAACTTTCCCACCTGCCCTAAACTTCACCGCCGACAATTCTTTTTTTAACGGCGATTTATTAACTTGCAGGGCATCCGCGTATAAAAACTGAGAAAATTCCGTAGGGGTAGCCCCGGTAATTAAGAGCAGAAGGCACGCATACGCCTTGACTGCCAAGGATGCAATGCGAAGACGCTGCCGAGATCGTTCATCGCGGTTATTTCTGCTCAAGGTTTTTTGAGCATCCATTATGCCGTGCTTAAGGATCCTGTCTTTTACTTCAATGTTTTTCTCAAGCAATTTAGCCTTATATTCATCGAGCGTAGCGATACGCCGCTCCGCGGCATTATAAACGTCTATAGGAGGTCTATACGGGCTCGAAACGCCTACTACAGAGTGAAAAACAACCACTTCATAATCGCGAATATTTACCACGCATGGGAAAGGTCGTTTGTTCAACACGAACTCACTGCATTGTCGAGCCAGAGCGAGACATACATCTCTATAAAAGTGGATATGATCGTCACTAGGAGCAACAGGTTGTGTCACTCCCGAAATTTTTGTGACTCCCGATACGACATGTCGGTAGGTCTGGGGAAATGCTGCTTTAATAACGGAACAAGCACCTTCTTGGTAATGTGCAGCAGTACGCGGCTTAAGCCCACCAGTATGAAGCCTATGTATAAGGTGAGCCGTGTATCCAACATACGCTCTTTGCGCTTCCTCCTCGCTTTCGAACAGCCTCACAAAGCCTTCTCTATTCAGCCATCGAATGAATAGCCGTATGCGTACGAAGTTTTGGAGCACGCTTTCTTCACGAAGAGTAAACAAGCTCTGTATGATTGCAAGAATGAGTTCCCGGCGAGATTCAACAAAAGATGAAAGAACAACATACTCGCCACAATCCTCGTGCACATTCAAATCTGCCCGAGTATCAGCATACGCAAAACTTCCAAAATCTAAGCCTTTTTTCTTGACCGACCTTGTCAATCTAACTAGAAGCCTCTCAGGCTCAGAAAAATCTTCCAGAAACGCTGACGGTGGGATGTGAATTAAGTCTGCACGCTGCACGTAATCCTCATGCATTGGACAGGCCTCCGCCTGATATTTCGTACGCACCTTCAAACAACCTATACTCCCAAAACTCCTGTACGAGCACTTTCTCATGCGTCATTGTAAAGAGCTTTAAGTAGTTCTCCGTAGTCTCTCTTGCCTCATGATGCATTCTGGATTGTATGAAATCGATGATATCCCCCGACGGCAACAACTCTTTAGATACGAGAGCTTTCAGCCTTTGATATAAAATATAGGCGTATGTTGCTCTCAGCCAGTGGCAGGTAAAATCGCAAGGAAAGTTTTTAATATCAAGACGTCTTATTTTGCGTCGAATCGTATCTGCGACCTGCCCGGACTGAGGCGATTTCACTAGGGTATACCGGGGATCATCCTTAGCCATGTAATAGCTATTACCCTGATCAGATAAAAATACGTACATTTCATCGCCTGTCATTTGCACCTGTGGAAATTCTTTTGCCAACTTTGCTTGAAATTTTTTCTGTCGGGCAAGCATCAACGGGCTAGCAATTAACCTGCATAATTCTTCGGCGAGCGGCCTAGGAAAATAGAGGTCTTGCAGCTTGTTATTTTTCGTGTCGATTCCGGTTCCTGGCCCGGCAAAAAGTTTATAAGTATTATCTTTTTGCAGAAATTCAGGGCGAAATCTTTTCAGGTGCCGAAGCCGCAATGTCAAAACTGTTTGTTTTCTTGCCCCAGTAAGAAGAGAAACATGCACAATAAGCCGCTCTACAGCAGACCAAACTTCACCATCACTCAGAGATAGCATCAAGACCTGAAGTTCAGAATTATGCAGAGGCCGCAAATCCTCGCCATCCTCTCTTATGTATCCAATTTGCGGCATCGCCCTGCGTGGCACCTTTTTTGTCTGCCCTCTTTTCCTTACCTCGAATGACTTGGTACCTGTTGACGTCTCCACCATCATTTTGACGTACTTGACCGTATCAACCTTATTCATATCTAATGGATGCCAGTTCTCGCTGACATATTGATAAAAACCGTATACCGCCCCGGTATATTGATTGATTACAGAATTACTTCTCTTACCTTCCGTTATCAGCCTATGAAAGTAACGGGTAGTTGGGTGCATGGACATCCTAGTACCCGAGAAGTCGAGCCATTCTTGTTCATTGTCTTCGCAAAACCTCAAATAATCTAACAACTTACTTGCTAGCTTTCTTATCCCATCGGTGCGGCTAACCCTAACTGGGCTATCACGAATCACACTCAGCACGTATGAGTTTGCCTCATGCCAAGGGTCTCCGTTGGCATGAAACAAAAATGGAAGGTGGTATAGCTCTGAATTTCCCGGTTCGCAGATCGAGTTGAACTCATAAACGACAAGTGATTGGTCTGCGGTCAGAGGCTCCGCGCGGGCGCCAGCGGCTTCAAGCGTTGACACGTTTGAAAAGGGATCGGAAATACGCGCAATCGTGGTCAGGCGACTTCGATGAGAGGGGTTGCTGTATGGCATAGCTCACCTGTGGATGTTGGAAAATCCACCTTAGCGAGTACGCGTTTTCGATTCACCTCAACTCAGTGCAGTTACTTCCTCGTCCAGAGCTCAAGCAACCTGGGACAGTGAACGCGTCGTAGTCAACGCTGCTCGTTATGTGGAAGCAGAAGCCTGAATGCGTCAATCATTTCTTGTTAAGCGAATCGACCCAAGGGTCCAACTTATGGAATAGCTTGGGATAACGCCCCTTCAGGTCTTTCTTCACCTCGGCATAGGTGCTGCGCCAGAAGTTGGCCAGATCCTGGGTCACTTGTACCGGTCGCCGTGCAGGCGACAACAGGTGCAATTTGACCACCTGGCGCCCGCCCGCAATGCGCGGGGTATCCGCCAGGCCGAACAGTTCTTGCAGGCGTACCGCCAAAATCGGTGGGTGCTCGCTGTAGTCCAACCGCACCGATGAACCCGACGGCACCTTGATGTGATGGGGCGCCAGTTCTTCGAGGCGCTGGGGCAGCGGCCATTTGAGCAAGTTATGCACAATGCTCGACAGGTCCAGGCCGGCAAAATGACTCAGCCGCGAAACCCGTCCCAGGTAGGGCGCCAGCCACTCCTCAAGCCCGGCCAATAGCTCAGTATCGCTGACGTCCGGCCATTCGCTGTGGCCTTGAGCCTGCATCTCAAGCTGACGCAACAGGGCCACTCGCGCCTGCCATTGACGCAGTTCGGGCGTCCACGGCAACAGCTCCAGGCCTTTGCGCCGCACCAGATTGATCAGCGCTTGCGTGCGCGCCGCCTCGTCCAGCCCGGTCAACGGTTCGCGACTGAGTACCAGTTCGCCCACTTTGCGCTGGCGTTCAGCACGCAACACGCCTTCACGCTCATCCCAGTCAAGCTGATCGACAACGCTGACCTGCTCACTCAGCACGCCATCCAGCAGCGCGGGATCAAACTCGGCGGCCAGGTAGATACGCTCTTCGCGCTGGCCCTGACGGCTGCCCAGGTCTGCGATGACCAGCCAGGGCTGCTTCATCAGGCCGTCGACTTCGCTGAACAGCGCTGCCCGGCCATTGGCCAGCCGATACTCCGCACCACCGGGCTTGCGTTGCTGGGCAATGCGGTCGGGGTAGGCCAGCGCCAGCAAGGCGCCCAGCCAGCGCGGGTGATCGGGGTCGGTCACCGGCTGAGTGGCCTTGGCCCGCAAATAGCCCCGATACTGACGGGCCAGTTGTTTGGCGCGCTGCACGCCTCCTTGACCGCCCCGTGCGGCGCGGCTTTCACCCGAGAGCAAGGCCAGGCGGCTGTGCACATCCGCCCCGGCGCCGCGCAAGATATCGCGCTCACCCAATAGCGCCGCCACGTCGCAGGCCATGTCAGCCAGGCCCAAGTCTTGCCCGCGAAGTAACAGATGGGCGATACGCGGGTGCGCAGGCAGTTCGGCCATCGTTTCGCCATGCGGCGTGAGTTTTCGGTCGCGCAAGGCCCCCAGGCGTTCCAGCAATTGCTGAGCCTGTGCATAACTTGCCGCGGGAGGCACATCGAGCCAGATCAATTGCTCCGGCGTCACGCCCCAGCGCGCCAACTGCAACGCCAGCCCGGCAAGGTCTGCCTGAAGGATTTCAGCACTGCCGTAGGCGGCCAGTTGCCCGTGCTGGTCTTCTGACCACAGGCGGTAACACACACCGGGTTCCAGTCGCCCGGCACGACCAGCGCGCTGGGTGGCACTGGCACGGGAGATACGCTGGGTATCGAGACGGGTCATGCCGCTGCCCGGGTCAAAACGCGGCACCCGCGCCAGCCCGGCATCGATGACCACGCGCACGCCGTCAATGGTCAGGCTGGTCTCGGCAATGTTGGTGGCCAGCACCACTTTGCGCAGCCCCTTGGGCGCCGGTTCGATGGCCGCCCGCTGAGCCGCCAGATCCAGCTCACCGTGCAGCGGGCACAGCAAAATATCGCTGCGCGAGCCCAGCGCGTCAGCCAATTGCTGATTGACCCGGCGAATCTCTGCCTGCCCGGGCAAGAACACCAGCAGGCTACCGCTTTCATCGTTGATGGCATCGAGGACGGTCTGCACCACTCGCGGCTCGATAAACTCGCCGGGCACAAAGGGCCGCCCCCAGCGCATCGTTACGGGGTACATGCGTCCTTCACTGCGCAGGATCGGTGCATCGCCCAGGATGCTGGCCAGGCGCTCGCCCTCAAGGGTGGCGGACATCAGCAGGATTTTCAGCTGTTGCTCGTCGCGAAACAGCTCACGGCCATTGAGGCTCAAGGCCAACGCCAGGTCGGCATCCAGACTACGCTCATGGAACTCGTCGAAAATCACCAGGCCTACCCCTTCCAGCGCCGGGTCGTGCTGCAGGCGGCGGGTGAGGATGCCTTCGGTGACCACTTCGATACGGGTATCGGGACCGACTTTGCTGTCGAGACGAATCCGATAGCCCACGGTTTCGCCGACTTTTTCACCCAGTTCACTGGCCAAACGCTCGGCGGCTGCACGGGCAGCAAGACGCCGGGGTTCGAGCATCAGAATTTTCTGACCGGCGAGCCACGGTTCATCGAGCAGGGCCAGCGGAACACGGGTGGTTTTACCAGCGCCGGGGGGCGCTTCAAGCACGGCTTCATGGCGCTCGGCCAACGCCAGGCGCAGTGCAGGTAAAACTTCATCAATCGGCAAAGAAATCATGGTGGCTCCAGAACAGAGCGGCGAGTATAACGGCGAACAGTTGAGCATTAAGCGCGGTCTTAATGATTCAGTCCTTTAAGCGTCTTCGAGGTTTTTGTATGCGTATGTCTTCCCGTGTGATCGGCGGTGTCGTGGTTGCGGCCCTGCTCAGCCAATTGACTGCCTGCGGCAGTATTTTCTTTCCCGATCGTCGTGGACAGATCGACGGCAAGATCGATCCCATGATTGCTGTGCTCGATGCCGTAGGCCTGCTGTTTTATGTGATTCCGGGCCTGATCGCATTCGGTGTCGATTTCGCCACCGGCGCGATTTACTTCCCGCCAGGCAAAACCGCACAAATCGCCCCGGAAAAACTGCGCGAAGCCATTGGCGAAGACGGCAAGGTCGATAACGCCAAGCTTCAGGCCATTCTCGAAAGCGAGTTGGGCCGCAGTTTCCCGCTGAACGACCCGCGCCTGATCCAGCACAAGGGCAGCGCACAGCAGTTGGCCATGTACGGTTTGCAGCCCGCCGCCTGAAGCCCGTCGCCCATTAGCAAGGAAGCGCCATGACCAGCAGCACGGAACACGCCCGCCTGTTACGCCTGGCCACCCGTGCGTCGGTGGCGGTGGCGAGTCTGTTGATCGTGACCAAGGCCATCGCCTGGTGGCTCAGTGGCTCGATCAGCATGCTCGCCGGGTTAACCGACTCGCTGCTTGATGGCGTGACCTCGTTTCTCAATTTGCTGGCCGTGCATTACGCCTTGCGCCCCGCCGATGAAGATCACCGCTACGGTCACGGCAAGGCCGAGTCGCTGGCCGGCATGGGACAGGCATTGTTTATCGGGGTGAGTGCAGTATTGATCGCCTTTCAGGCCGTCGAACGGCTGAAAAACCCCGAGCCGGTGGGCGCACCGTGGATCGGAATCGGCGTGATCGTATTTTCGCTGGTGATGACCGTGGCACTGTTGATGCTGCAACACCGGGTGATCAAGGCCACGGGCTCCAATGCCGTGCGTGCCGACTCGCTGCACTATCGATCGGACCTGATGCTCAATGGCAGTATTTTGCTGGCGCTGGTGCTGGCCAGTGTTGGCTTTCCTCAACTGGATGCCTGGTTTGGTCTGGGGATTGCGGTGTATATCCTCTGGAGTGCGATCCAGATCGGGCGTGAGAGTTTTGCCGTGTTGATGGATCAGGAGTTACCGAGTGACATCAGCGAAAACATGCTGTCATTGGCCTGTGCCGTGCCGGGGGTACTCGGCGCTCACGACCTGCGCACACGTATTTCGGGCACTGTCTGGTTTGTGCAGTTTCACCTTGAGCTGCCGGGCGAGCTGACCCTGTCCGCAGCCCATACCATCTGCGACCACGCCGCCGACGCCATCAAGCAGGTTTACCCCCAGGCCGAGGTGCTGGTGCACGCCGACCCGAAGGAAGTGGTTAAACCCAGGGTACACATAACCTCGTAGCAGCTGCCGTAGGAACGAGGCGGCGTCCGGCGGCGAAGCCGTCGTGATACCCGAGCACTCAATTTATCTGACACACCGGGGCGCCTGATTTTACGACGACTACGTCGTCGGACGCAGCCTCGTTCCTTCGGCAGCTGCTACAGCGTTTCGTCATTCATCAATACGTCACCTGATACCCGCGGCTGCTCAGGCAATTGCCTTGCGCCTGACGATAGGCTTGCACCAGGGCCGGGTCTGGTGCGTAGGTGAGTCTGGCAGGGTCAAACCCGCTTTGATCAACAGCCCAGCGGTAGCAGTCATAGCGATCCTGATCGACTTGCGCCGGGCTCTGGCCATTCATCGGGTAAGCCACCACGTCATAGCCGTTGCTCACCGGTTGCTGGGCAGTCGGGGGTTGAACCACGATGTAGTCCTGGGTTGCGGGTTGATACGCGTAGTACGCACCCGCCGCCAGGAACATCAACGTGCTGCCAAACCATACTTCCCGCGCAAACTCAGGCAAATACCCTACGCGAATCCCATAGGGCGGTTGAACCACGATGTACCGCGGGCCTTGTGGGCGATACCAATAGCCGCCGGAAAAGAAGTAATCCTGACCGCGATAGGGCACTTGCCGGTACTGACCGGGAAAACGGTCAATCACGTAACCGGGCCTGTATTGAGGCCCCGGACCCCAGCCATTTCCGTTCCCCGGGGGGCGCCCGACCCAACGCTGGTCGTTGGGGTGACGATTATTGGCGCCCGGGTAGTAACCGCCGCCGTGCCAATTCTGATTGCCACCCCGGTTCGGGGCCTGGGTCTGCTGCACTGTATCTGGACGAGACTGAATCGACAGGTTATTACCGGGCTGGACCGGGCGCGTTTGAACAGGGGCTGCGCCCTGTGGACGCCCTTGCCATTGACCGCCATGAGACTGCGCATTCTCTTGTGACGGCCTGTTTTCAGGGCGGGGCGAGTTGTCTGGATGACCCTGCGGGCGCCCTTGCCATTGACCTCCATGGGACTGCGAATTCTCTTGTTGCAGCCTGTTTTCAGGGCGTGGCTGGTTGTCTTGATGGCCTTGGGGGCGCCCTTGGTTGAACTCCTGGCGCGGCTGATTATTACCGCCCTGCCCTTGCTGCCCGTGTTGCTGACCACCATTGGAATGGGCGGGGCGAGCTTCTTGAGGACCGCCTTCACCTCGTTCATCGGCCAATAACTGTCCGCTGACACTCACACAGAGCACGCCAACTGTAGCCAGATGCCAGATGCGCGGTTTCATGCTGTTCCTCACTGCGGGTTAGGTCTTACAAATAAGACTAGGATTTATAGAACCAGTTCTGTGGGAAACAGCCGGGTAAAACTTATTTTTGGCAAACGAAAAAAGGGCGACCCGTCGGTCGCCCCTTGAATTTTCAGTCCTGGCTCAACACTTGTGATGTTGGCTCACCTCGCGCCGTCTTCTGGACAGTGCGTAGCCCGGGGGCCGGGACACCCCTGTGGGGTTGGCGGCCGCGGCTGGCCTGATTCGGCGGGCCGCTGTGGACTCTATGTCCGGGCAGTGATTCTGTTAATAAGAATAGGCTTGAGGGCACAGCAGGCGATTGCGAATATTGCTCGATAAAACATTACTTGCGCAATTTTTGACTTAAGGTGGATACTTTCACGCAATAGTTATGACAAAGGGTAACTTCGTGAGCAAACTCGACCGGTATGACCTGAGCATTTTGGCGGAATTGCAGCGTGACGCACGCATCTCTAACCAGGAACTGGCCGAGCGCATCGGCCTGTCGCCATCACCTTGCTCACGCCGGGTTAAACAGCTGGAGGATGATGGCTACATCAGCCGGCAGGTGGCGCTGCTCGACCGTAAGCTGCTGGGTTTAAGCCTTACGGCCTACGTGCTGATCGGCATGGACCGACACACGCCAGAGCGTTTTGAGAATTTCGAAGCCTGTATTCGCAACCTGCCCCAGGTGTTGGAGTGCAGCCTGGTGACCGGCATGGACGCGGACTACCAGCTCAAAGTGGTGGTAGCCGACATGGATCACTACCAGAAACTGCTGCTGGGGGAGCTGACCCGTATCGAAGGCGTGACCAGCGTGCGCTCGAGCTTTGTGCTCAATCAGGTGCTTAACAGCACCGAGTTGCCGTTGACTCACTTGCGCACGTGATCCTGTGGGAGCGGGCTTGCTCGCGATGCAGGCAACGCGGTTTGACTGAAAGACCGCAGTGCTCCCATCGCGAGCAAGCCCGCTCCCACAAAGGCGCTGATACCCAGTACCCAGATCAATAGCCGCGCCGGCGCCTTGACGTATACTCCTACGGCTTTTTCCCACGATGACGCCGGAGAACACCGATGGATCCTGCCGTACTTGAAGAATGGATGATGACGATTCTGGTCAGTGTGCTGATCATTTTCATGGCCTTTATCGTCTGGGATCTGGCGAAGAAGTCCAAAGCCGGGCGCTTCGGCTCAATGATTCTGTTTTTCGTACTGGGCCTGGGTGTTGCGGCGTTCATCATCAAAAGCGTGGTGATCGGGCTGATCGAGTCCGGCGCGCTATAGCCGCGCTGGCACTTCCTTGTATTGCCCCTGCTCCAGCCCTTCAATCGTCCAGTCGCCAATCCGCACCCGCACCAGACGCAAGGTCGGCAGGCCCACCGCGGCCGTCATCCGCCGTACCTGACGATTGCGCCCTTCGCGAATCACCAGCTCCAGCCACGACGTGGGAATGCTTTTGCGAAAGCGCACCGGCGGGTTGCGCGGCCATAGCTGCGGCTCTTCCAGTGCCCGTGCTTCAGCTGGCAGGGTCTTGCCATCGTTGAGCTCCACACCCTCACGCAACTGCTGCAGTTGCTCTGGCGTGGGCTCGCCTTCCACTTGTACCCAGTAGGTCTTGGGCAATTTGTGCTTGGGGTCGGCAATCCGCGCCTGTAGCTGGCCATCATTGGTCAGCAGCAGCAAACCTTCACTGTCCCTGTCCAGTCGACCGGCCGGGTAAATGCCCGGTATGGGGATAAAATCCTTGAGCGTCGCCCGCCCGCCTTCGTCGCTGAACTGGGTCAGCACATCGAAGGGTTTATTGAACAGATAGAGCTTGGGATCAGACGGCGGCGCCTTGGCCACACGGCGATTGGCAGCTTGAGGGTTTGGACTTTTCGAGGCCGGGCGGCGTGGGGCGGGACGAGACATGACAAAAAAGGACATCTAGCGATCAGGGCTGGCAATGCTAGTCCCCCGATCGCTAAATGACCATCACCGATCAACGGAACGGCGGTTCGTCGAAGCTGCGCAGTTTGCGCGAGTGCAGGGAGTTGAGCTGGCTGCGCATCAAGTCCACGGCGGCAATACCGATTTTCAAGTGCTGGCTCACGGCCCGCTCATAGAAAGCGTTGGCCGAGCCCGGCAGTTTGATTTCGCTGTGCAAGGGTTTGTCCGACACGCACAGCAGCGTGCCGTACGGAACGCGCAAGCGATAGCCCTGGGCCGCAATGGTGCCGCTTTCCATGTCAACGGCCACGGCGCGGGACAGGTTGATCAGCGGGCGCTCCTGAGCCCAGCGCAGTTCCCAGTTACGGTCGTCATAGGTCAGTACGGTGCCGGTGCGCAGGCGTTTTTTCAGTTCTTCGCCGCGTTCGCCGGTGACCTGTGCCGCCGCTTCCTGCAACGCCAGTTGCACTTCTGCCAGAGCCGGAATCGGAATATTGGGCGGTACGACCCGATCCAGAATCCCGTCGCGACGCATGTAGGCGTGGGCCAACACGTAGTCGCCGATGGTTTGCGACTGACGCAGGCCGCCGCAGTGACCAATCATCAACCAGCAATGGGGACGCAGCACGGCAAGGTGATCGGTGATGTTTTTCGCGTTGGACGGGCCGACGCCAATGTTCACCAAGGTCACGCCGTGACCATCGCTGGCCTGCAGGTGATACGCCGGCATCTGGTAACGATGCCACACCACCCCTGCCGCAATGGCCTGGGCTTCGCCGTAGTCCATCGATTTTTCGATGATCACGTTGCCCGGCAACACCATGCGCACAAAGCGCGGGTTGTCCCGCAGTTGCTCAAGGCCGTGCAAGATGAACTGATCGACATAGCGATGGTAGTTGGTCAGCAGAATCCACGGCTGCACATGGCGCCAGTCGCTGCCGGTGTAGTGCACCAGGCGGCGCAGCGAGAAGTCGACCCGGGCAGCGTCGAACAGCGCCAAGGGCAGCGGATCGGTGTTTTCCCAATCGTACAGGCCATCTGCGATGCCGTCGGTGGCGGCGGACAGGTCGGTGCTGGGGAATACGCGCGCCAACGCGGCTGCAGTCACTCCGGAACCGGCAAGTTCATCCCCTTGTTCGACCACATAGGGATACGGAATATTTTGCTGGCTGACACCGACTTCCACCTCAACGGTGAAATCGCGCATCAACGGCACCAACTGCTCCAGCAGGTAGTTACGGAAAGAGGCGGGATGGGTGACGGTGATGCTGTATGTGCCCGGCAATTGCACTTTGGCGTAAGCACGGGTCAGGGTGGGGATTTCACCGTGAATGGTATTGGTCAGTCGCAGTTCCGGGTAGCGGAACAGGGCGCGCTCTTCGGCACTGGGCTCGACTCGGTCTTTCAGGTAACGCTTGAGTGCCTGGCTCAACGCAGTGGTTGCGCGCTCGTGGAGGGCAGCGAGGCGATCAACGGCCTCTTCAGCGGTGGAAACGACAATAAAAGCTTCGGTCACGATAAGCATCCTGTCTTCTGAACGGGCAGGCCTTTATCTTGCCTGTATCGAGGGGCAAAGACAGCTACAAATGTAGGCATGCCACTGATTTTATGTGGGTGATTTCCTGTGGGAGCTCACATGTTCAGGGGATCCCTGGGGTTGAGCGAGCAACGATCGCAGCCACATTCAAACCCCTTGGCAACGTACCGTAAACCCGGCCGCTGTTTTGCAGGCGACTGGCGATAAAGGCGTCGCTGACATCACTGTTTCCCGCTTCCAGCAATAACTTTGCCTGCAGGCCCAGGGCGATATTTTCTGTCAGTTGCCGCGCGCGGTATTGAATATCATCGGTGTCTTTAAAATCGGTTTTAAGCTGTGCAATGTGCTGCGCCAGACGCGCATCACCGTGCCCGTCACCCAGTTCGGCAAACAGCGCATCCAGGACTCCGGGCTCTTTGGACAGGGCTCGCAGCACGTCCAGGCATTGCACATTCCCCGAACCTTCCCACGTTGAATTCACCGGCGCTTCGCGATACAGACGCGGCAGAATGCTGTCTTCTACATACCCCGCGCCGCCCATGCATTCGGCCGCTTCGTTGATCATGGCCGGAGCCCGTTTGCAGATCCAGTACTTGCCCACCGCCGTCACCAGCCGGGAAAACCGGGCTTCTTGCGGGTCGTCCAGGTGATCCAGCGCGCGCCCCATGCGCAAGCTCAAGGCCAGCGCGGCTTCACTTTCAAGCGCCAGGTCTGCCAGTACGTTCTGCATCAACGGCTGCTCTGCCAACACCCGCCCTCCCACCAGACGGTGTGCACAATGATGGCTGGCCTGGGTCAGCGCCTGACGCATCAAGGCGCTGGAACCGACCATGCAATCGAAGCGGGTCATGGCGACCATTTCAATAATCGTCGGCACGCCGCGCCCTTCTTCGCCGATCATCCAGGCCAGCGCACCACGAAACTCGACTTCACTGGAGGCGTTGGAGCTGTTGCCCAGTTTGTTTTTCAGGCGCTGGATATAGAACTCATTGCGGCTGCCGTCCGGGCGATGGCGCGGCAGCAAAAAGCAGCTCAGGCCCTTGTCGGTCTGCGCCAGGGTCAGGAAGCCGTCACACATCGGCGCCGAACAAAACCATTTGTGGCCCAACAGTTCGTAGGCCTGCCCCGCTCCCTTGGCTCCCACCGGATACGCCAGCGTGGTGTTGGCGCGCACATCGGTACCGCCCTGTTTTTCAGTCATGGCCATGCCCAGGGTCACGCCGGCCTTTTGGCTGATATCGACATTGCGCGGGTCATAGTCAGTGGCCAGCACTTTGGGCAGCCAGACAGCAGCCAGCTCGGGTTGCAGGCGCAAGGCCGGCACGCTGGCGAAGGTCATGGTCAAGGGGCAGCCGCTGCCTGCTTCGGCCTGGCTGTGCAGGTAGGTCATGGCGGCGCGGGCCACATGGGCACCGGGTTGCGGGTGCGTCCAGGGCAAGGACGGCAAGCCGTGCTCAATCGCCGTGCGCATCAGTTCGTGGTACGCCGGGTGAAACTCCACCAGATCGATCCGATGCCCATAACGGTCATGGCTGACAAACTGCGGTTTGTTTTCATTGGCCAAAAAGCCCGCGACCATCAACGGGCCACCCGCCAGTGCACCGTACTCATCGATCCGCGCCTGTGCCCAGCCCGCACCAAAGTGCTGACTCCACTGTTGTAGCACCCGATCGATCCGGTACAGGTTCACGCCGTCCAGAGACGGCGGCTGATTGGTCACTTGGTGGGTTTCAGCGTATTGATGCAGGTTCATTGCGCGGGCTCCTCTGGCGCTTGCCAATAGAGCCAGTGAAGCACGCATCTGCACCTAAACAAGTGGCATAAACGCCTAAAACTCTGCGTTCTTGCTGCCTTCCTGAATCAAAAGCCGCTGTGCCAAGGCGTGTTGCAGCGCCTCAAACCGTAGCGGCTTGATCAGGTAATCGGTGATTCCGTCGACCTGATCACGGGCCTGATGGGCCTCGAGCTCGGACTCGAACAGCGCCAGCACGGGTAGTTGCGCGCACGCAGCCAGTGTCAGCAACTGGCTGCCTATCGATGTACCCGACACCAGCGCCAGCGGGCACGCCAGCAACACTGCATCGACCCGCTCGCGGCGCAGTGCCTCTATCGCCGCCTGCCCGGTATCGACACTCAGCACGCGATAACCCAGCTTGAGCAACATGCCTCGCACCATCGCAGGGTTGGAGGGTTCCTCAACCAGCAGGACAACACACTCCCCGGGGGTGCGAACCAGGGTCTGGGCGTGGGCCGATACGGGGTGCGGCTGCGGGACTTGAACCGGTGACTCAAGCTCCAGCAACAGTTGGAACTGTGAGCCCTGCCCGGGCTGCGAATGGTGAGTCAGTCGCCCGCCAAGCAGCTCCACCAGACGTCGACAAATCGCCAGGCCGATGCCTAAACCACCATATTCGCGCGTCATGGAACCATCGACCTGGAAGAAGTGCTGGTACAGCTCGGCTTCCTCCTGATGTACGAAACCGATGCCGCTGTCGATGACATTGAACGCCAGCGCCCAACGCCCGGCGTCTGCGGCTTTGCCGGTAACTCGCAGGACCACGCCACCTTCACGGGTGAACTTGATGGCGTTATCCAGCAGGCACTCAAGGCACTGTCGAATTTTCTCGGCATCGCTTACCCAGTGATCGGGTAGGTTGCGTGCCACTTCGTACGAAAACTCCAGGCCTTTTCTACGCGCCGCTGGCCCGAACTGATCACTCAGCCCTTGCAGCAGTTCATTCAGGCTGAACGGGCGAGGACGGGCGACCAGTCGACCCGCTTGCAGTTCTGTCAGCACCAGGATGCCATTGACCATGTGCATCATTTCGCGCGCAGAACCTTCTGCCGTCTGGGTGTACTGCGCAAGCTCAGGGCTCATGTCCAGGGTTTTGATCAGCTCCAGAGAGCCAATCACGCCATTCATGGGGGTGCGCAACTCATGGGTAACGGTTGCCAGAAATTCATCTTTCAATTGGTTGGTACGCGCCAGCTGCTGGTTCATGGCGGCCAGCTTTTGCCCGGACTCTTGCAGCGTGCGCGCCTGCAGGTCACGCATGGCATTGATCCGGTCGGCAAGCGCCAGCGACAGCAGCCCCACCTCAATCGCCGAGCCGATCTGGCTCGCGTACATGGTCAGGAACACGTTTGGCAGATAGCCCAGCACCATCAGCGTATTGACCAGCCCACCGAGCAAAAAGGCCGACCAGGCGATCACAAAGTAGCGCGCGACCCGCAGCCCTCGTATCCAGGCCACCACGCCAGCGGTAAAAATGGTGACGATAAACGCCAGCGCCAGGCCAGTGGCCAGGCGCAACGACACGGCATAGCTGGTGGTCAACGCCAGCACCATCACCAGGGCACCCACTGCCATCAGGAGCATCAGCGCCCGATCAAGCCAGCGACTGTGGGAGGCGGTGTGCAAAAAGGAGCGGGCAAACTGGCAACCGAAAAACGCCGACGCCCCAATCAGGAACGGTGTGGACGCATTGGCCCACCACGGGTTGTTCGGCCAGAAGTACTGCACCGCTGCGCCATTGACTGACAGCTGATACAAGCCAAAGGAGCCGATGTAGAAGATGTAGTAGAGGTAACTGGTGTCGCGCACGCTGAGGTAAATGAACAGGTTGTAAACCAGCATCCCCAGCAATACGCCATAAATCAGGCCCAGGATATAAATCCGTACGGGCTGTTCTTCGAGGTACGCCTGGGCTGACCACAGCGTTAACGGCGCCTGGACCGAGCCCTGGCTGGCCAGGCGCAAGTACAGGGTCTGGCTTTGCCCCGGGGTGAAGTTGAGTTCAAACAGGTAGTTGTTTTCTTTGATCTGACGATTGTCAAAGGGCAGCGCATCGCCCGTACGTTCGGCGAGTCGGTAGTTGCCTGCGGCATCAGCCAGGTACAGTTCGATGGAATCAAGCGGCGGATAGGCCAATTCCAGCAGCCAGGTGCGATGCACCTGCGGGTCTAGTGGCTGATAGTGCAAATCCACTTTGACCCAGAAGGCCGAGTGCGAGTAGCCCTCGTTCAGCGTGTCTTTGGTGTGTGGCTTGAACAGCTCGTCGCGGGCGGTCACATCTGCCAGAGTCGCTTCGCCGCCCACGTCTTCGAAGACTTGCATCACGCGGCCCAAGGGCAGGCTTTGTGTGGTTTCGTCAAACGTGACTGCGCCAGCCAGCATCGGTAGCCAGCCCAACAACATCATCAACAAATAGCGCATACAGCCCCAACGTAGCTCACTCGATAAACTGCGTCAGCCCATACTCCCTCTGGGATGACGTCGCCCGAATGACCGGTTATTAATTTGAAGGCACTCTAACATAGCCATTAATGGCACATACACACCATGCCAAAAATCAATGCAAAGGCTCTAGATCGGGCATTACAGCGATAATCGAGTTTTCAAACGGAAAATTTGTCAGGGCAATCAAAAGCTTATAACCAACATTTAACTGCGCACGGACCAAGCGCCCCAAAAAACCGTTTGGTGGTAAGCTCGCGCACCATGAATATCTACAGCTCTCGCCCCGTTGTCCTCTGTCTCTCCGGCCATGACCCCAGTGGGGGTGCCGGCTTGCAGGCAGATATCGAAGCCCTGCTGGCTCAAGGCTGTCACGCCGCCCCGGTGGTGACCGCCCTGACTGTGCAGAACACCGTCAATGTCCGCGACTTCCGCGTGCTGGATCGTGAGTGGGTGCTGGCCCAGGCCGACGCCGTGCTCAGCGACTCCACCGTTGCGGCGGTCAAGCTGGGCATGCTCGGCTCACTGGAAATGGTCGACACCGTGGTCGAACTGCTTCAGGCCCACCCGCATCTGCCAATGGTCTGCGACCCGGTGTTGCGCGCAGGCGGCGGCGGGCGACTGGGCAAGGACGAAGTGGGCTACGCAATGCGCGAACGCCTGCTGCCCCTGGCCACCATTGCCACCCCCAACCTTCCCGAAGCCCGCATCCTGGCCGAACTGCCCGAGGGCAGCGCTGATGAATGCGCAGAAAAACTCCTGCCCTTTTGCAAGCACCTGCTGATCACCGGCGGTCACGGTGATGAACACGAAGTCCATAACCGCCTGTACAGCCGCGACGGTAGCCGTCATACCTTTACCTGCCATCGCTTGCCCGGCAGCTATCACGGCTCGGGTTGCACCCTGGCCAGCACACTGGCCGGACGGCTGGCCATCGGTGAAGAACTGGTCAGCGCCGTGGAGACCGCGCTCAACTACACGTGGCGCACCCTGCGCGATGCCGAGCAACTGGGGCAGGGGCAGTTTGTACCGCGCCGCTTGCCGCTGGACTTCTGCTCGTAACGAATGAGGCACGAACCATGACACTGCGCGGCCTGTATGCAATCACTGACAGCCAACTGCTGGCCGGCAAACTGCTGCCCTACGTTGAGGCGGCCCTCGATGGCGGCCTGACGCTGTTGCAATATCGCGACAAAAGCAACGATGACGCCCGTCGCCTTCGCGAAGCCGAGGCCTTGCGCGGTTTGTGCGAGCGCTACAAGGCGCACTTGATCATCAACGACGATGCCGAGCTGGCCGCGCGCCTGGGCGTGGGCGTACACCTGGGGCAAACCGATGGCCCGCTGACACCGGCCCGGGCACTGCTCGGGCGCAATGCCATCATTGGTTCCACCTGCCATAGCCAGATTGAGCTTGCCGAGCAGGCCGCCAAGGAAGGGGCAAGTTATGTCGCCTTTGGCCGCTTTTTCAATTCCAGCACCAAGCCCGGCGCCCCGACCGCAACCCTGGACGTGCTGGACCAGGCTCGCGCCCGGCTCAACCTGCCGATTTGCGTGATTGGCGGCATTACCCTGGACAACGCGGCCCCACTGGTTGCCCACGGCGCCGACCTGCTGGCCGTGGTGCATGGCCTGTTTGGCGCCTGGGACGCCCAGGAAGTCACCCGCCGCGCCAAGGCGTTCAACACCTTGCTGTCTATTTAAATACCGAATCCTGATTCAGAGAGAGCCCACCATGTCTCGTTCCGAAACCCTGTTTGCCAATGCCCAAAAACACATCCCCGGCGGCGTGAATTCACCTGTGCGTGCGTTCAAGAGCGTGGGCGGCACCCCGCTGTTCTTCAAGCATGCTGAAGGCGCCTACGTCACTGACGAAGACGACAAACGCTACGTGGATTACGTCGGCTCGTGGGGCCCGATGATTCTGGGTCACAGCCACCCGCAAGTACTGGATGCGGTGCGTGCGCAACTGGAACACGGCTTGTCGTACGGTGCTCCGACCGCCATGGAAACCGAAATGGCAGACCTGGTGTGCTCCATCGTGCCGTCGATGGAAATGGTGCGCATGGTCAGCTCCGGCACCGAAGCCACCATGAGCGCCATCCGCCTGGCCCGTGGTTTCACCGGCCGCGACAATATCCTCAAGTTTGAAGGCTGCTACCACGGCCACTCCGACAGCCTGCTGGTCAAGGCTGGCTCAGGCCTGCTGACTCAGGGCGTACCAAGCTCGGCCGGCGTTCCGGCTGACTTTGCCAAACACACCCTGACCACCGCGTTCAACGACATTGAAGCGATTGAAAAACTATTGGGTGAAGTCGGCGACACCGTGGCGTGCATCATCGTCGAGCCGGTGGCCGGCAACATGAACTGCGTACCGCCTGCGCCAGGTTTCCTGCAAGGCCTACGCAGCCTGTGCGACAAACACGGCGTGGTGCTGATTTTTGACGAAGTGATGACCGGTTTCCGTGTTGCCCTGGGTGGCGCTCAAGCCCATTACGGTGTCACCCCGGACCTGAGCACCTTCGGCAAGATCATCGGCGGCGGCATGCCGGTAGGCTGCTTCGGCGGCAAACGCGAAATCATGCAGCACATCGCACCACTGGGCCCGGTTTACCAGGCGGGCACTCTGTCCGGCAACCCGCTGGCAATGGCTGCTGGCCTGACCACCTTGCGCCTGATCAGCCGTCCGGGCTTCCACGCCGAGCTGAGCGATTACACCACCCGCTTGCTGGATGGCTTGCAGCAGCGCGCCGACGCGGCAGGCATTCCATTTGTCACCACCCAGGCCGGTGGCATGTTCGGCCTGTACTTCAGCGGCGCCGACGACATCGTCACCTTCGATGATGTGATGGCCAGCGATGCCGATCTGTTCAAGCGTTTCTTCCACCTGATGCTCGACGGTGGCGTGTATCTGGCACCCAGTGCTTTTGAAGCCGGTTTCACCTCGATCGCCCACGGCGAGACCGAGCTGCAACTGACCCTGGATGCTGCAGAGCGTGCATTTGCCGCACTGAAGTGATCCACAAAAACGGCAAGGGTTGATGCCCTTGCCGTTTTTTTATGCCCGTAATGGCATGATCTTTTACCCCGCCCGTCCAAAATCGTCTTAAATCAATGGATATCGCGGTCACGCAGCAGAAAAACGAGTAAAGACTTTGTAAGGTTGCCTCTGCTTATTTCATAATGCGCGCCTACACATCCCACGGTCGGGTTAACCCGCCTTTCAGAGGTACGTCGATTCCCATGAACCGCACCGGCCGCGCCCTTGCACTGGGCTGCCTGTTGCTCCTACAACCGCTGCTTGTCCAGGCAGGCGGTAACTCGTTGTTGATCCCAGCGATGGGTCGCTGCACCCTCAATACTCAGCCTGAAGACCTCGCCGAGGCGCTTGCGGCATGCGTTGAAGCGGCAAAAGCCGGGGATGCAGAAGCCGAATACGAGTTAGGCGAGTTCTATTACGACGGTAAAAACACCCCTCGCGATCTTAATCAGGCACTGAGCTACTTCGAGCAAGCGTCGCTGCAAGGTCACGCCATGGCTCAATTCCAGCTCGGCACCATGTTCTTCAAGGGCGAAGGTGTACCGGCCAATAACATCCAGGCGTATATCGTGCTGAAGATGGCCGCGGTCAACGGCGCCGAAGACGCACTGGACACTGCCGACCTGGTAGCCGAGCAAATGCCTCGCGACCAGCTGGAAACCGCCACCCAGATCCTGGGGCAGATTTTCCGCAAGTACTTGCAGGAACTGCAATCGACCGATGCCCGCTCGCCGTTTTCGCCGCTGCCTTAAATCAAGGCCAGCACAAAGCCTGCAGTCGCAGCCTTAGCCCATCCCGGCAGACGATTCCCGACAGAATAAACGGCCTTACTTTTCCGGCATCGGAAACGGAAACGGCATCACGTTGCTCACGCCACGGGCTTCGCTGATTTTGGGAGTGCCCAAGCGCTCAACCTCGTCGATACGCACAATCGAGTGCATCGGCACAAAACTGCGCACCACACCTTCGAACTGGGCCTTGAGTTTTTCTTCACTCGGGTCGACGACCATTTGCGTGCGCTCACCGAAGACGAATTCCTCAACTTCCAGGAAACCCCACAGATCACTTTGATAGATCTGCTTGGCGTACATTTCGAACACCTGGCCCTGGTTAAGGAAAATCACCTTGTAGATTGGAGCTTCACGTTTGGTCATGGTGGGCGGGTAAGCATCTGGAGGTATAAAAGAGGGCGCGAACTATAGCATAGCCGTCAGACGCACAACGCTAGGAAGCAACGGCTATGACCCCTATAATGCGCGGTTCTTTGAATCACTTGATGAACACCCATGGCCAAGAAGCTTTACATCGAAACCCACGGTTGCCAGATGAATGAGTACGACAGCTCGCGCATGGTCGACCTGCTGGGTGAACATCAGGCCCTGGAAGTCACAGAGCGCGCCGAAGACGCTGATGTCATCCTGCTTAATACCTGTTCGATCCGTGAACGCGCCCAAGACCGCGTGTACTCGCAACTGGGTCGCTGGCGTGAATTGAAACTGGCCAACCCCGACATGGTGATTGCCGTGGGCGGCTGTGTTGCCAGCCAGGAAGGTGCGGCGATTCGCGATCGCGCCCCTTACGTGGATGTGGTATTTGGCCCGCAAACCCTGCATCGCCTGCCAGAAATGATCGACGCTGCGCGCATCACCAAGCTGCCGCAGGTCGACGTGTCGTTCCCCGAGATCGAGAAGTTCGACCATCTGCCAGAACCGCGCATCGACGGCCCAAGCGCCTACGTCTCGGTCATGGAAGGTTGCAGCAAATACTGCACATTCTGCGTGGTGCCTTATACCCGCGGCGAAGAAGTCAGCCGCCCGTTCGAAGACGTGCTGGCCGAGGTGATTCACCTGGCCGAAAACGGCGTACGTGAAGTGACCCTGCTCGGCCAGAACGTCAACGGCTACCGCGGCCTGACCGAAGGCGGTCGTTTGGCCGATCTTGCCGAACTGATTCGCGTGGTTGCCGCGATCGACGGGATCGAGCGCATTCGCTACACCACCTCCCACCCGCTGGAGTTCTCCGACAGCCTGATCCAGGCCCACGCCGAAGTCCCGGAGCTGGTCAAACACCTGCACTTGCCGGTGCAATCGGGCTCTGACCGCATCCTGTCGGCCATGAAGCGCAACCACACGGCACTGGAATACAAGTCCAAGCTGCGCAAACTTCGGGCAGCCGTACCGGGTATCTGCATCAGTTCCGACTTTATTGTTGGTTTCCCGGGCGAGACCGAAAAAGACTTCGAACAAACCATGAAGCTGATCGAAGACGTAGGTTTCGACTTCTCCTATTCCTTTGTGTACAGCCAGCGCCCGGGCACCCCGGCAGCAGACCTGACGGACGACACGCCGGAAGAGCGCAAGAAGGAGCGTCTGAACGCGCTGCAACATCGCCTCAACCAGCAGGGTTTTGAGATCAGCCGCCAAATGGTGGGTTCCATCCAGCGGATTCTGGTGACCGACTACTCGAAAAAAGACCCTGGCGAACTGCAGGGCCGCACCGAGAACAACCGGATCGTCAACTTCCGCTGTGACAACCCGCAGTTGATCGGGCAATTCGCCGATGTGCATATCGATGCAGCCCAGCCGCACTCGTTGCGGGGCTCGCTGCTGAACTGACCACACGCAATCAACTTCTGTGGGAGCGGGCTTGCTCGCGATGCATGCAACGCGGTCCGGCTGGACGAGTGCGGTGATGCAATCGCGAGCAAGCCCGCTCCCACATCAAACATTTGGTTAAGTCCTTTCACGCTTGACCTGCTAGCGTTATCCTTAATTCCATCTCAATTGCCTAAGGGCGGCTAAATACGACCTTGAACGCACCCATCGAACCACATCGCTTTCTTCTCGAGCCATTTGAGGCTCGCCGTTTCGCCAATCTGTGCGGGCAATTCGACGAGCATTTGCGCTTGATCGAACAACGCCTGACGATCGAAATCCGCAATCGCGGTAATCAATTCGAGCTGATCGGCGACCCCAAGCTGACCTCTTCGGCAGAACATCTGCTGCGCCGTCTGTACCGTGAAACCAAGGCTTCCGAGCTTTCACCGGACATGGTGCACCTGTTCCTGCAGGAGTCTGCCGTCGAAGACCTGGCCAGTAATCCGGTGGCTGAAGCCAGCGTTTCGCTGCGTACCAAAAAGGGCATGATTCGCCCCCGAGGCATCAATCAGCAGCGCTACGTCAAAGAAATCCTGGGGAACGACATCAACTTCGGGATTGGCCCAGCGGGTACGGGTAAAACCTATCTGGCCGTGGCCTGCGCCGTTGATGCCCTGGAACGCGAGCAAATCCGCCGCATCCTGCTGGTGCGCCCGGCCGTTGAAGCCGGCGAAAAACTCGGTTTCCTGCCAGGCGACCTGTCGCAAAAAATCGACCCGTACCTGCGCCCGCTCTACGACGCGCTGTACGAAATGCTGGGCTTTGAATACGTGGCCAAGCTGATCGAGCGCCAGGTGATCGAAGTTGCGCCACTGGCCTACATGCGTGGTCGTACGCTGAACAACAGCTTTATCATTCTCGACGAAAGCCAGAACACCACCGTCGAGCAAATGAAGATGTTCCTGACCCGTATCGGCTTCGGCTCGACCGCCGTGATCACCGGTGACATCACCCAGATCGACCTGCCTAAAGGCACCAAATCAGGGCTGAACCACGTCATTGAAGTGCTCAAGGATGTACCGGGCATCAGCTTTACTCACTTCCAGTCCAAAGACGTCGTGCGCCACCCGCTGGTGCAGCGCATTGTGGAAGCCTACGGGCGCTACGAACAGGAAGCCGCCGACAAGCTGGCCGCACTGCCCGCTGCAAAGGATTACCGTCACGATGCTTGAGCTTGACCTGCAACTGGCCACCGAGGCAGCCGCCCCCACCGAAGCCCAGTTCCGCCAATGGTGTGAACTGGCCCTTCGTCAGCGTACCGCCGATTCGGAAATGACCATTCGCCTGGTAGACGAAGCCGAAGGCCGCGAGCTCAATCACACCTGGCGCCAGAAAGACTACGCCACCAACGTGCTTTCCTTTCCGGCCGACGTGCCTGACGAATTCCTCGATATCCCGTTACTGGGCGATCTGGTGATTTGCGTGGCCGTGGTAGAACGCGAAGCCACCGAACAAGGCAAAAGCCTCGAGGCCCATTGGGCCCACCTGGTGATTCACGGCTGCTTGCATCTTCTGGGTTACGACCATATAGAAGACGAAGAAGCCGAAGAAATGGAAGCACTGGAACGAACGTTGCTTGCTGAACTGGGTCATCCAGACCCGTATGCAGACGACGAAACCGAATAACACCCACTGAAACGACCAAGGGATACGAGTAAATCGCTATGAGCGAAGACCGATCGAGCAACGGGCAAAAGTCATGGTTAGGTAAGCTGACCCAGGCCTTTGCCCATGAGCCGAAAAACCGCCAGGAGCTGCTTGAGCTGCTGCGCGAAGCACACCAGAACAAACTATTGGACAGTGAAGCGCTGGCCATCGTCGAAGGCGCCATTCAGGTGGCTGACCTGCAGGTACGGGACATCATGGTTCCGCGCTCGCAGATGATCAGCATCAAGGCGACCCAGACCCCCCGTGAATTTCTCCCGGCGATCATTGAGGCTGCGCACTCGCGCTACCCGGTGATCGGCGAAAGCCATGACGACGTCCTGGGCGTCCTCCTGGCCAAAGACTTGCTCCCGCTGATCCTTCAGGAGAACGGCGACAAGTTCAACATCAAGGATTTGCTGCGTCCGGCGACGTTTGTCCCTGAGTCCAAGCGTCTGAACGTGTTGCTGCGCGAGTTCCGTGCCAACCACAACCACATGGCCATCGTGATTGACGAATACGGCGGCGTGGCGGGCCTGGTAACGATTGAAGACGTTCTGGAGCAGATCGTCGGCGACATCGAAGACGAGCACGATGTCGAGGAAGACAGCTACATCAAGCCGCTGCCCAGTGGTGACTTCCTGATCAAGGCCCTCACCCCCATCGAGAACTTCAACGAGTTCTTTGACACCGAATTCTCCGACGATGAATTCGACACTGTCGGCGGCCTGGTCATGAGTGCATTCGGGCACTTGCCAAAACGCAACGAAACCACTGAAATCGGTCCTTACCGCTTCCGCATCCTCAATGCGGACAGTCGCCGGATTCATTTGATTCGCCTTACGCCTATCGCCCGCTAAACCTCAACACCAAGGATTGAAATGCGCTGGATAACCTCCCCCGGCTGGCCCGGTAACTTGCTGGCCGTGGTGGCCGGCGCACTGACAACCCTGGCGTTGGCACCTTTCGATATCTGGCCACTGGCACTGGTTGCCCTGGCCATTTTCTATCTTGGCTTGCGTGACCTGTCCCCAAGACAGGCGCTGGGCCGTGGCTGGTGCTACGGTTTTGGTCTGTTTGGCGCCGGCACCAGCTGGATCTACTACAGCATTCACCACTTCGGCGGCGCGTCTGTGCTGCTGGCCGGACTGCTGATGCTGGCGTTCACGGCAGCTATTGCATGGTTCTTCGCCCTCCCCGCCTGGCTCTGGGCACGCTGGATTCGCCGCAACGAAGCGCCACTGGCCGACACATTGGCGTTTGCGGCCCTGTGGGTCGCACAGGAAGCTTTTCGTGGCTGGTTCCTCACCGGTTTCCCCTGGTTGTACTCCGGTTACAGCCAATTGGACGGCCCACTGGCCGGCCTTGCCCCGCTGGGCGGCATGTGGCTGATCTCCTTTACCCTGGCCCTGACCGCAGCACTGCTGTGCAATCTGCCGCGCCTGATCAAGGCCAAACGCAAAGCCTTTGTAGCGGCTGGTTTAGTGTTACTGATCGGTCCGTGGTGCCTCGGCCAGGCACTCAAGCATCACGCCTGGACCAGCCCTTCGGGTGATCCACTGAGCGTCGCGGCCATCCAGGGCAATATCGAACAAAGCATGAAATGGGATCCGGCGCAGCTCAACGCGCAACTGGCCCTGTACCGCGACATGACATTGAGCTCCAAACGCGTTGATCTCATCGTTTGGCCAGAAACCGCCATTCCCGTACTCAAAGAAAACGCTGAAGGCTTCTTGAGCATGATGGGGCGGTTTGCCGCTGATCGAAACTCGGCACTGATTACAGGCGTACCTATCCGCCAGGAAGTACGTCACGAGCCGCGCTACTTCAACGGTATTACCGCCGTTGGTGAGGGTGACGGTGTTTATCTGAAACAGAAGCTGGTGCCGTTTGGCGAATACGTGCCGTTGCAAGATGTCCTGCGCGGCCTGATCGCTTTCTTCGACCTGCCGATGTCGGACTTCGCCCGAGGCCCGTCTGATCAGGCCATGCTGCAAGCGAAGGGTTATCAGATCGCGCCGCTTATTTGCTATGAAGTGGTCTACCCGGACTTCGTGGCCAACCTCGCCGCCCAAAGCGATATTTTGCTCACCATCAGTAACGACACCTGGTTCGGCACCTCGATTGGCCCGCTGCAACATTTGCAGATGGCACAAATGCGCGCCCTGGAAGCAGGCCGCTGGATGATCCGGGCAACCAACAATGGCGTAACGGCTCTGATCAATCCGTTCGGCCAGATCACCACCCAGATCCCGCAGTTTGAGCAGGGCATCATGTATGGCGAAGTAGTCCCCATGCACAACTTCACGCCTTACCTGCAATGGCGCTCATGGCCGCTGATCATCCTGTGCAGCCTGCTGATTGGCTGGGCACTGATCACCAGCCGGATTGCCAAGACGGTGTAGTGGCAGCCGGGCTTGCATCGCGAGCAAGCCCGCTCCCACAAACGGCCAGACGCCCCGCCTCCCAGTTACCGGTAAAAAAGCGGATAGGACATCTGCCCGACCGCTTCATTGATCAACAAGCCGGACTGCCAGAACGATTTGTACTCGGGCATCCAGCCCCCCAGCGGCCGAGCGTTGTCAGCACTCAAGAACCCAACGGGGGCGGGTACAACCTCAAACCCGGCCTTTTCAAAGCTCCACACCGAACGCGGCATGTGCCAGCCGTGGGTGACTACGACCACGCGCTTGATACCCAGCGGCAGCAGAATGTCTGCAGTCATTTTGGCGTTTTCCCACGTGGTACGGCTTTGCTCTTCTTTCCAGCGCACGCTCACACCAAAGTCATCACGCAACGAGTCCGCCATCAACTGCGCCTCGCTGGGGGGCGTGCCGTAGTGCAAACCTCCCGTGGTCAGTACCGGCAAACCTGAAGCCTTGGCCAGCCGGGCCGCATATCGCTGGCGTTCCAGGCCTATTCCCGTCGGTTGATCGCTGCCCCATGCCGGGTCTCCCCGCTCACGGCCCGAGCCCAGCACCACGATTGCATCCGCCCGCTGCGCAAGCCTGGACCACTCGCTTTGGGCCAACGGCGGCTCGCTCTCGAGCACCCGCGCACCCCATTCCACCATCACGGGCAAACTCATCAGCCAAAAACCGCCCACGCCCAAGGCGAACAGGACACCTGCCAAACGCGGGCGCGAACGACGCAACCACCAGGCAAGCACCAAGAGGAGTAAAAGAATTCCAGGAGGTAATAGAAGTTGTTTTAAAAAATATCGAATAGGCATCGAGCATCTCCAAAGATGCCCGAAGCCTAAGGGGGTTGAGTGAACGCATCAACAGCGCAGGTGAGAAACCCAAACACAAACGCCTGATGCATCAACCCGGGGTACAACCTTTCTTGATGCGACTTTTTCTGAAGGCCCGGCCTGAATCGTTGAATCGCCGTAAGGCCCTAAGCTCCCTGCACCCTGTCTTTAAGCCAGATGACCTTGGCCTTGGGGGCATCCTGCATGTTCCTGCTGCCTTGCGAGCGTTCAATCGCCTCACGCCCCATCCGATTCAAATAGAGGTTGATCAACTCTAGCTCGGCACGACTCAAGCCTCGCAACTCCAACTCGACTGGACGTTCATCACGTAATTGGACAGCCGTCTTTGCTGAATCAAGAGCCACACTTAAACGATCAATCAGCCGCTCATACACTTGCGATGTTGTTGCGCTGCGTTGCAACTCTGCCATCCGTCCACCTCATTAAAGGAAATGTATCTCCCCCAAAGAGAGCTTAGCTGTGCCTGTAAAACCGGCGTGCTGCCGCGACCAACGGAGTGATGAGGCAATCAGGGTTTCCCTCGATAGAGCGGGGTCATGTATGCTACGGGACTTCCTGTAACCCCTGCTCCAACCTGACCGGGCAACACCAAAGCCGATCTATGTTGAAGAGGATTAGGCCACCCTTTATCAGTACAAGTAGCCATGCACGAACAATATCAGCCCCGTGAAATAGAAGCCGCCGCCCAATCATTCTGGGACAACCAAAAGTCCTTCGAAGTCAGCGAAGATCCAGGTAAAGAGACTTACTACTGCCTGTCGATGTTCCCGTACCCAAGCGGCAAGCTACACATGGGGCACGTGCGTAACTACACCATCGGTGACGTGATCTCCCGTTACCAGCGCATGCTCGGTAAAAACGTCCTGCAACCGATGGGTTGGGACGCCTTCGGCATGCCGGCCGAAAACGCCGCGATGAAAAACAATGTCGCCCCGGCCAAGTGGACTTACGAAAACATCGCCTACATGAAAACCCAGCTGCGCAGCCTGGGTCTGGCAGTGGACTGGTCCCGCGAAATCACGACCTGCCAGCCGGATTACTACCGCTGGGAACAATGGCTGTTCACTCGCCTGTTCGAAAAAGGTGTGATCTACCGTAAAAACGGCACCGTGAACTGGGACCCGCTGGACCAGACCGTTCTGGCCAACGAGCAGGTCATCGACGGCCGCGGCTGGCGTTCGGGCGCGCTGATCGAAAAGCGCGAAATCCCGATGTACTACTTCAAGATCACCGCTTATGCGGATGAACTGCTTGAAAGCCTCGACGACATGCCAGGTTGGCCCGAGCAGGTCAAAACCATGCAGCGTAACTGGATTGGCAAATCCCGCGGCATGGAAGTGCAGTTCCCTTACAACGTCGACTCCATCGGCGAAGCGGGCGCACTCAAGGTCTTTACCACCCGTCCCGACACCCTCATGGGCGCTACCTATGTAGCCGTGGCTGCAGAGCACCCGCTCGCCACTCTGGCTGCACAAGGCAATCCTGAGCTGCAAGCGTTTATCGCTGAATGCAAAGGCGGCAGCGTGGCCGAAGCCGATATGGCGACCCAGGAGAAAAAGGGACTGCCAACCTCGCTGTTCGTTGAGCACCCACTGACCGGTGAAAAGCTCCCGGTATGGGTCGCCAACTATGTATTGATGCATTACGGCGACGGCGCGGTGATGGCCGTTCCAGCACACGACGAGCGTGACTTCGAGTTCGCTACCAAGTACAACCTGCCGATCAAAGCAGTCGTTCGTACCAGCGCAGGCGACGAATCACCTACTCCGTGGCAAGACGCCTACAATGAGCACGGCACGCTGATCAACTCCGGCGAATTTGACGGCCTGGATTTCGACGCGGCATTCGCTGCCATCGAAGCCGCCCTGACCGCCAAAGGCCTTGGCCAGTCGCGTACCCAGTTCCGTCTGCGTGACTGGGGCATCAGCCGCCAGCGCTACTGGGGCTGCCCGATCCCGATCGTGCACTGCGACACCTGCGGTGACGTTCCGGTCCCTGAAGACCAGTTGCCCGTCATCCTGCCAGAAGACGTCGTGCCCGATGGCGCCGGCTCGCCATTGGCGCGCATGCCTGAATTCTATGAGTGCAGCTGCCCTAAATGTGGCGCACCGGCCAAACGCGAAACCGACACGATGGACACCTTCGTCGAGTCCTCTTGGTACTACGCCCGTTACGCGTCCCCGCACTATGAAGGCGGCCTGGTCGAGAAATCGGCGGCTGACCACTGGCTGCCGGTTGACCAGTACATCGGCGGTATCGAACACGCCATCTTGCACCTGCTGTACGCGCGCTTCTTCCACAAGCTGATGCGTGACGAAGGCCTTGTCAGCTCCAACGAGCCGTTCAAGAACCTGCTGACCCAAGGCATGGTGATTGCCGAAACTTACTACCGTCGCGAAGCCAACGGCGCCCTGACCTGGTTCAACCCGGCAGACGTCGAGCTGGAGCGTGACAGCAAAGCCAAGATCATCGGCGCCAAACTGATCAGCGACGGCCTGCCCGTTGAAATCGGTGGCACTGAAAAAATGGCCAAGTCCAAGAACAACGGCGTCGACCCGCAATACATGATCGAGCAATACGGCGCAGACACCTGCCGCCTGTTCATGATGTTTGCCTCGCCACCTGACGCGAGCCTGGAATGGTCCGACTCGGGTGTTGAAGGTTCGCACCGCTTCCTCAAGCGCGTATGGCGCCTGGCCTATGCCCACGTTGGCCAAGGCCTGCCGGGCACGCTGGACATCGCCGGCCTGAACGACGAACAAAAAGTCATTCGCCGTGCTATCCACCAGGCGATCAAGCAAGCGAGCCAGGACGTCGGCCTGCATCACAAATTCAACACCGCCGTCGCCCAGGTGATGACCGTGATGAACGTGCTTGAAAAAGCACCGCAAGTGACTGAACAAGACCGCGCACTGCTGCAGGAAGGCCTTGAAACGGTTGCACTGGTACTGGCCCCCATCACTCCGCACATCAGCCATGAGTTGTGGAACAAACTGGGCCATGCAGGCGCCATCATCGACGCGCCTTGGCCAACCCTGGATGAAAGCGCACTGATTCAAGACACCCTGCAACTGGTTATCCAGGTCAACGGCAAACTGCGTGGGCATATTGAAATGCCAGCCAGTGCCAGCCGTGAAGACGTTGAAGCCGCAGCCCGCACCAACGAAAACGTACTGCGGTTTACCGAAGGCCTGACGATTCGCAAAGTCATCGTGGTGCCCGGCAAACTGGTCAATATCGTCGCGAGCTAACTGGAACAGGCGCCCGGGCCATGCCCGGGCGCCCAATAAGACCTTCAGGGCCGCGTAGTCGGCCTATCTGGTTTCAAGGGGAGCAACACATGATCAAACGCAACCTGCTGGTGATGGGTCTCGCTATTTTGTTGAGCGCCTGCGGCTTCCAGCTGCGCGGCACCGGCACCAATCAGCTGACGATCACCGAACTCGACGTGAGTGCTCGCAACGCCTATGGCGATACCGTGCGCCAACTGCGTCAGGTACTGGAAAACAGCGGCGTAAAACTGACCGCCAATGCTCCGTACAAAATGGTTCTGACCAGCGAAAAAGAAACTCAGCGCGCCGCCAGCTACTCTGGCAACGGCGGAACCGCCGAGTATCAGCTGACCAACGTGGTGAATTACGAAATCCTGGGTCACAACAATCTGACGCTGCTGAGCAATCGGGTTGAAGCGAACAAGGTTTACCTGCAGGACGGCAGCAACATCGCTGGCTCCACCCAGGAAGGCCAAATGATCCGTAAAGAGATGCGTCGCGACCTCGTACAGCAACTGGTCCTGCGCCTTGAGCAACTGACGCCTGAGCATCTGGAAAAGCTGCAACAGCAGGCCGATGCGAAGGCCAAGGCTGAAGCCGACGCCATCGAAGCTGCACGCAAGGCTCAAGAGGAAACCCCTCAACAGTCGCCTCTCGAACTGCAAAACCAGTAAGGCATACGGGGCGCTCAGGCGCCCCGCTATCGTTATAGCCCCTATGAAACTCGCCCCCGCCCAACTCGCCAAACACTTGCAAGGCAATCTCTCGCCGATCTACATCATCAGCGGCGATGACCCGTTGCTGTGCCAGGAAGCGGCAGACGCCATTCGCAGCACTGCTCGCCAACAAGGTTTTGATGAACGCCAGGTGTTCAGCGCAGACGCCAGCTTTGACTGGGGCACGTTGCTGCAAGCGGGCGCCAGCATGTCGCTGTTCGCCGAAAAGCGCCTGCTGGAACTGCGCCTGCCCTCGGGCAAACCCGGCGACAAAGGCGCCGCGGCACTGATCGAGTACAGCTCACGCCCGGCCGAAGACACCCTGTTGCTGATCAGCCTGCCCAAGCTTGATGGCAGCGCGCAGAAGACCAAGTGGGGCAAGGCGCTTGTCGAGGGACCCCATACCCAGTTCGTTCAGATCTGGCCCGTCGACGCCAACCAGTTGCCTCAATGGATTCGCCAGCGCCTGTCACAGGTAGGCTTATCTGCCAGCCAGGACGCGGTCGAACTGATTGCCGCAAGGGTTGAGGGCAACCTGCTGGCGGCGGCCCAGGAAATCGAAAAGCTCAAATTGATGGCCGAAGACGGGCAGATCACCGTCGAAACCGTACAGGCTGCGGTGGCTGACAGTGCGCGCTTTGATGTGTTTGGCCTGGTCGATGCCGTACTTAACGGCGAGGCTTCCCACGCCTTGCGCATGCTGGAGGGTTTGCGCGGTGAAGGTGTAGAGCCTCCGGTGATCCTCTGGGCACTGGCCCGTGAACTGCGGGTTCTGGCCAATATTGCGCTGCAATACAGCCAGGGCATTCCTCTGGACAAGGCTTTCAGCCAGGCACGCCCCCCGGTCTGGGACAAGCGTAAGCCGCTGATGAGCAAGGCCTTGCAACGCTACTCGGCACAGCGCTGGGCACAGCTGTTGATGGACGCACAGCGTATCGATGCGCAAATCAAGGGTCAGGCAGCGGGCTCGGCCTGGAACAGCCTGAGTCGTCTGGCACTGCTGATGTGCGGACAACGCTTGAGTCTGCCTGCGGAGTAACCCCTGCTCCCACTCACCCGTGGCTGGACAACCGCAAAATTCTGGCCGATGATTTGCGCTTGTTCACATCCAGCGAGAGTACCTGCCATGAGCAAGCGCCCCAACAAGGCCAAATCCATCGTCGCCCAACCCCTGTTCCGCAGCCGCCAGGAACGCCCCGCCAAAGGCAAAGGCAGCTACCGCCGCGAAGCCTTCCAGTCGAGAGACCGGGAGGCTTTTTACTTTCTGGCTGCCTGACAGCGGGGATGATAAGGTCTGCATCTGATTTGCATTACCTGGACCTGCGCATGCCCTTAAGTCATAAACGTGGTTGGCCGATGCGCCAACTGATCGCTGCTTCCAGCGTCATCCTTTTAGTCGCCTGCGCCGAGAAACCTACCGCAGCCGATGCACAACCCTTGCCTGTGACGCCTCCCGCCCCAGCGGTGACCACCAGCGCGCCAGGCACCACCGACACACCTTTTGTCCAGCCCGCCCAGAGCTTCAGCGAGTGGCAGGCCAACTTCCGCGTTCAGGCCCTCAAAGCCGGAATCAGCCCGCAGGTGTTCGATAACGCCTTTGCTGGCGTCACACCCGACATGAGCGTGATCAAGGCCGACCGCAGCCAGCCTGAATTCAGCCGCCCTGTCTGGGAATACCTCGACGGCGCCCTGTCCCCCTTGCGTGTGCGTAATGGTCAGCGTTTGCTGGAGCAAAACGCCGAGTTGCTGAGCCGCATCGAACAGCGTTATGGCGTCGACCGCCAGGCACTGGTGTCGGTCTGGGGCATGGAGAGCAACTTCGGCTCGTTCCAGGGCAACAAATCCGTCATCCGATCGCTGGCCACTCTGGCCTACGAAGGGCGTCGCCCGGAATTCGCCCAAAGCCAATTGATCTCGGCGCTGAAAATCATTCAGCAAGGTGATATCAGCGCCGACAAAATGCTCGGCTCCTGGGCTGGCGCAATGGGCCAGACCCAGTTCATTCCGACGACCTATGAAACCCACGCCGTGGATTTCGACGGTGACGGTCGTCGTGACATCTGGAACAGCTCGGCCGACGCCCTGGCCTCGACTGCGCATTACCTGCAAAGCTCTGGCTGGAAACAAGGCCAGCCGTGGGGCTTTGAAGTCATGTTGCCTGCCAGCTTTGACTACGCGCTGGCGGATGGCACTGTCAAAAAGAGCGTCGCCGAATGGCAGCAACTGGGGGTATTAGTGCCCGAAAGTTCTGCAGCCGGCTCAGAGCAGTTGAGCGCCACCCTGCTGCTGCCGGCAGGCTACCGTGGCCCGGCGTTCCTGGTGCTGGATAACTTCCGCGCTATCTTGCGCTACAACAACTCATCGTCCTATGCGCTGGCCGTCGGCCTGTTGTCTCAGCGCTTCAACGGGGGCGGAACCATTTTGGCTGCGTGGCCAAAAGATGACCGACCGCTGAGCCGTTCCGAACGCGTAGAGCTGCAAACGCTGCTGAGCCAGCGCAACTACGATGCGGGCAATGCGGATGGCATTATTGGCGCCAATACCCGCAAAGCAATTCGCAGCGCGCAGCAAGCTATGGGTTGGCCAGCAGATGGCTACCCGAGTCACAAGTTGCTGGAGAGTTTGCGTAGCCGCTGAGTCGCGACTCAACCGGTAGGAGCGGGCTTGCTCGCGATGCTATCAACTCGGTATTTCTGACTAAACGAGTCGATGCAATCGCGAGCAAGCCGGCTCCCACGGCTCAGATTTTGACTGTGACCACAGCCTGCTCAAGTACCAATAACTGCTGATCAGCATCCAGCCGCACTTGAGCCCCCATCGGCAAGGTCAGGTTTGGATCACAATGCCCGCTGCGCCATCCGGCCAGCACGGGAATGCCAAGCCCACCCAATTCCTGTGTGAGCAACCGCTCCAGCGCCCGTACATCAACCCCAGCCACATCCCCTACAAGGACGCCACGCACCTTGTCGAGCTTGCCTGCCAGACGTAAATGCGTGAGCAGGCGGTCGACCCGGTACAGCGGCTCATTCACGTCTTCGATAAACAGGATGATGCCTTCGCCATCCAGCTCAAACGCCGTCCCGAGGGTGGCGCAGATCATGGATAGATTGCCACCCAGCAAACGGCCACTGGCGCAACCTGGCGCAAGGGTTGTCAGCGGGTAAGCTGCAGGATGCTCCAGCACAGGCAGTTGCTGCCCGCCAAGCATGCGTAGCAGTGAGGATTCTGTCGGCGGTTGCTTGTTGCCCAGCAGATCGGCGTTCAGCATCGGCCCGTGGAAAGTCACAAAGCCTGCGTAACGTGTAATCGCCAGATGCAGCGCGGTGATATCGCTATACCCCACAAAAGGCTTGGGATGGTTGCGCAGAAGCTCGAAATCGATGCCATCAAGCAAGCGTGGGGAGCCGTAGCCACCGCGCAGGCAAAAAATGCCATCAATGCTGTCATCGGCAAAGGCGTCGTGCAGGTCGCGTAAACGCACGGCATCAGAGCCTGCGAGGTAGCCGTCCTTTTCCCACACGCCCGGAAATACGCGCAACTGATAGCCGCGGTCATGCATCCATTGGGTGGCGAGTTTCAGATCAAGTTCGGCGGGACCGGCCGGGGCGATCAGGGCGATCACCCCACCAGCGGGCAACGCGGGCACCGCGCTGTGGGTCTTGAAAGACACGGGCGCGGTGCTCCGGTTTGTCATGGAATCAGGCACTCACCAGCATGGATTTGACCAGCTTGGCTTGTTCATCCGCGTGATACGAAGAACGTACCAACGGGCCGGATGCCACGTTTTTGAAGCCCATTTTGTAGCCTTCTTCGGCGAACCAGGCGAAAACGTCCGGGTGCACGAAACGCTGTACCGGCAAGTGGTTGCGCGATGGCTGCAAGTACTGACCCAGGGTCAGCATGTCGATGTCGTGTTCGCGCATGCGCTTCATGACTTCGATGACTTCTTCATCCGTCTCGCCCAGACCCAGCATCAGGCCGGACTTGGTCGGGATGTGCGGCATCATCTGCTTGAAGCGCTGGAGCAAGGTCAGCGACCACTGGTAGTCAGAACCAGGGCGGGCGGCCTTGTACAGGCGCGGCACGGTTTCGAGGTTGTGGTTGAACACGTCAGGCGGCTCGGCTGCGGTGATTTCCAGCGCAACGTCCATGCGGCCACGGTAATCCGGCACGAGGGTTTCAAGCAGAACACCCGGCGACAGCTTGCGGATCTCGCGGATGCAATCGGCAAAGTGCTGGGCACCGCCGTCACGCAGGTCGTCGCGGTCTACCGAGGTGATCACCACGTACTTCAGGCGCAGGTCAGCAATGGCGATGGCCAGGCTTTCAGGCTCGTTGACGTCCAGTGGCTTCGGTCGACCGTGCCCCACATCGCAGAACGGGCAGCGGCGGGTGCAGATGTCGCCCATGATCATGAAGGTCGCGGTGCCACCCGAGAAGCACTCGCCCAGGTTCGGGCAGGAAGCTTCTTCGCACACGCTGTGCAGCTTGTGCTTGCGCAGCAATGACTTGATGCGGTCGACTTCAGGCGAAACCGGAATGCGTACACGAATCCAGTCAGGCTTCTTCGGCAGCTCGGTGGTCGGAATGATCTTTACCGGGATACGCGCAACCTTTTCGGCACCGCGCAACTTGACGCCGGTCTCAACCTTGGAACGGGCCTCGCTGGCGCGGGCTGCACGTTCTGAGATATCCAGCGTTGGGATCAGGGTTTGAACAGCGTCTTGCGCAGTAGTCATATCAGTCGATTCCGCCCGTCAGGGTCGTCTGCTCAGCATAGTCGAGGTGTTTGACGAGCTGCACACGCAGCCGGGCACCTACCTCGGCAAATTCAATCGGCCCTGCATGGTCACGCAGCTGGGTCATCGCCAGCCCCGCATAACCACAGGGGTTAATCCGTCGAAACGGTTCCAGGTCCATGTCCACATTCAGGGCCAGACCATGGAAGGAGCAGCCATTGCGGATCCGCAGCCCCAGAGAAGCGATTTTCGCGCCGTCAACATACACACCGGGCGCATCGGGCTTGGCCGCAGCGCTCACGCCATAGCTGGCGAGAAGGTCGATCAGGCACTGCTCCATCCGCGTGACCAGCTCACGCACGCCATAACCCAGCCGACGCACGTCAAGCATCAGGTAAGCAACCAGTTGGCCAGGGCCATGATAGGTCACCTGGCCACCGCGATCCGACTTCACCACCGGGATATCACCCGGTAACAGCAGATGCTCGGCCTTGCCTGCCTGGCCTTGGGTAAACACCGGCGGATGCTGCACCAGCCAGACTTCATCTTGCGTGTCCGGCTCAAGCTTGCGCTCATCGGTGAAGCGCTGCATCGCCAGCCAGGTGCGCTCGTAATCAAGCTGACCCAGTTCGCGAATACCCAAGACCTGCGACATCACAGCACCATGTGTACGAAGCCGGTGGCTCGCAGTTCGCTGTTGATGTTGTAGAGCTGATCCTGATCTGTTGCCACGATGTGCAACTGGATGGTCGTGTACTTGCCGTTGGTGCTCTGGCGCTCGTCGACACGATCATCGTTGACCGTCGCGTGTTTCTTGACGATGTCGATGATCCTGTCCTTGTTGCCCACACCCGTGTCGCTGATCACCTTAACCGGGTAATCAACGTTGGGGAATTCGATCTTTGGCGCCTTTACTTCGGTATCGGTCATGGCGTATTGGCCTCGTAAGCCTTGAGCTACAGAGATAACCCCGCGCCGTGTAAGCGCGGGGCCATGCAGGTGGGTGCTATCAGTTGAACAGACCGTAGAAGAATAGACGGATGCTGTCCCAAACGCGTCGGAAAATACCGCCTTCCTCAACGGGCTCCAGTGCGATCAGGTCGGCACTGTGCACAACCTTGTCGTCCAGCTTGACCTCAACCTTGCCGATCACATCGCCTTGGGCGATAGGAGCCATCAGTTGCGGGTTCATGGTCATGCTTGCAGCCAGCTTTTTCAATTGGCCTTTAGGCAGAGTCATGGTCAAGTCTTCGGCCAGGCCGGCCTTGACTTGATTGGTGGTGCCTTTCCAGACCGGGGCCTGAGCCAGCTCTACACCCTTCTGATAGAACGTCTGGGTTTCGAAGAAGCGGAAACCGTAGGTCAGCAGCTTCTGTGTTTCGGCAGCACGGGCGACTTCGCTGTTGGTACCAAACACCACGGCAATCAGGCGCTGACCATCACGAACAGCCGACGACACCATGCAGTAGCCTGCTTCGTCGGTGTGGCCAGTTTTCAGACCGTCAACGGTCTTGTCACGCCACAGCAACAGGTTGCGGTTAGGCTGCTTGATGCCGTTCCAGAAGAACTCTTTCTGCGAGTAGATCGCGTAGTGAGTCGGGTCTTCGTGGATGATGGCACGGGCCAGCAGCGCCATGTCGTGGGCCGACGAGTAATGCTCAGGGTTTGGCAGGCCAGTCGGGTTCATGAAGTGGCTGTTGGACATGCCCAACTCGCCGGCGGTCTTGTTCATCATGTCGGCAAAGGCGTCTTCGCTGCCGGCGATGTGCTCGGACAAGGCCACGCTTGCGTCGTTACCCGACTGAATGATGATGCCGTGCAGCAGGTCACTGACCGACACTTGAGTGCCGACCTTGATGAACATCCGCGAACCACCGGTACGCCAGGCGTTTTCGCTGACGGTGACAGGATCGTTTTCGCCGATCTGGCCGCGACGGATTTCCAGGGTCGCGATGTAAGCAGTCATCAGCTTGGTGAGGCTGGCTGGCGGCAGACGCTGGTCGCCGTTGTTCTCAACCAGCACGTTACCGCTGCTGGCATCCATCAGAACATAGGACTTGGCTGCAAGTTGTGGCGGCGACGGCATCATCTCGACTGCCCAGGCGGCAGGAGTGACGATCAGCGGTACAAGCAGGCACAGGCGTTTGGCTAAAGTGGTGATGTTCATCCGTCTCTCGAAGTTGTTAATTGAAACTTACCCTCACGGGCAAAACTGTACAGGCAGTCGTATGACTGACTGCCGCGTATTCAGTTGCAGTCCCGGCCCCTGGAAGGGCTTTTATTCTTGACCTCTGCAACTGCGTTTGGGCCCTTGATGCTCCGGCCCAACGCTTTGATCGGTGTTACTGATCCGACGTCACAACGCTTGGCTGACCCAAATTGGCCTGGCGCACGCTGTTTTGCGTTTGCTGTACTTCACCCGCCGAGGCAATGGGCCCCAGGCGCACTCGATGCAAGGTTTGCTGATTGCGCACAATCGAGCTGATGAATACTGGGGTGCTGACCATGCCACTGAGCTTGGAACGAAGCAACTCGGCGGCGTCCGGATTGGCAAAGGCGCCTACCTGCAAATACGTACCCTGGCCCTTGGGCAGTGTGCTGACCGGTACCACATCGGCGGCGTGCTGCTGGGCCGGCGGCGTCCATTGCTCAATCTTGCCGGTAGAGACGGTCGGCCCGGTGTTCTGGGCCATTTTCGGCTCATTGAGCATCAAGGGGGCCGGGCGACCACGCTGGGCCCACCAGGCTTGCGGATCAATCCCTTCAACCTTGACCCGAGCCGTGCCGGTTTCGGCATAGCCCAGTTTCTTGGCGGCAGCGTAGGAGAGGTCGATGATACGATCCGAATAAAACGGGCCACGGTCGTTGACCCGCAGGACCACGGCCTTGCCGTTATCGAGGTTGGTCACTTTGACGTAGCTGGGCAACGGCAGGGTTTTGTGCGCCGCGCTCATGCCGTACAGGTCATACACTTCGCCATTGGCCGTGTTCTGACCGTGAAACTTGGTGCCGTACCAGGACGCAGTGCCAGAAGCCACATAGGTCTTGGACTCTTGCATCGGGAAGTAGGTCTTGCCCAGCACCGAATACGGCGCGGCCTTGTAAGGACCGCTGTGCAGGGTCGGCGTGGCATCCGGGATACGGGATACGTCGACATCCCACCACGGCGCACCATCTTTATGGGCGCGGTTGATGTCCAGGCCCGGCTTGGAACTGACACCGCCAGAGGTTTGCGGGGTCGTCGAACGGCTGCTGGAGCAGCTCACCACCAGCAACGCCAGGGCGGCGCAGGCAGCGAGTTTCAAAGGTGTGCGGATCGCTAGAAACGGCATTACTTGTTGCCCCGTGCTTGAACCAGCAGGTCGGACAGTTGATGCACTGCCATGGCGTACATCACGCTTCGGTTATAGCGCGTGATCGCATAAAAATTCTTCAGGCCCATCCAGTATTCAGGGCCATTGGCGCCTTCAAGACGGAACGCCGTGACCGGCATATCGTCGGGCAGCGCATCATGACTCGACCAGCCCAGCGCTCGCAACTCCCCGACGGTCTTGACCGGCTCAATGCCCTGGGTCAGGCCTTCATCGGCCCGATCACCGGTCACATCGGCGCGAATCACCACCGGCTCGCCGGCTACCCAGCCGTGACGCTTGAAGTAGCTGGCAACACTGCCGATGGCATCGTCCGGATTGCTCCAGATATTGATATGACCATCACCGTCGAAGTCCACGGCATAGGCGCGAAAGCTGCTTGGCATAAACTGCGGCAAGCCCATCGCCCCGGCATAAGAGCCTTTAAGGGTGAGCGGGTCAACTTGCTCTTCGCGGGTCAGCAGCAGGAACTCACGCAGCTCCTTGCGAAAAAACTCGGCGCGCGGCGGGTAATCGAACCCCAGGGTCGACAGCGCATCGATCACCCGGTAGTTGCCGGTGTTGCGGCCATAAAAGGTTTCGACGCCGATGATCGACACAATCACCTGGGCCGGAACCCCGTACTCCTGCTCGGCGCGGGCCAGTACGGCTTCGTGTTCACGCCAAAAATCCACACCACGGGCAACCCGGGCGTCGGTCAGGAACATCGGGCCGTATTCTTTCCACTGCTTAACGCGTTCGGCCGGGCGAGAAATGGCATCGAGGATGCTCTGTTTACGCTCTGCCTCACGGAACACGCCCATCAGTTGCTCGCCGGCAAATCCGTAGTCGCGGGTCATCTCACCGACAAACTCAGCCACCTGGGGCGAGCCTTCGTAGTCACCGGCTACCGCGCCCTGCGCTGCCTCGAACAGACCCAGCAGGCCCACCCATGACGCGTATCGAGCGGCCCAGCCACGCATTGCTTGCATTGAATAATTCACCTTAATCAAACTTGTGCGATCCACTTGCGATGTGTGTGAATCGACATCAAAACCCCAAACGCTGACAACAGCGTCACGAGCGAAGTGCCGCCGTAACTGATAAATGGCAATGGCACGCCCACCACCGGTAGCAAGCCACTGACCATACCGATGTTGACGAAAACATAAACAAAAAACGTCATGGTCAGGCTGCCCGCCAGCAATTTGCCGAACAGGGTCTGCGCCTGGGCCGTGATCACCAGGCCGCGACCAATCAACAGCAAGTAAATCAGCAGTAACGCGCAGATGCCGACTAGGCCGAACTCTTCGCCCATCACCGCAATAATGAAGTCGGTGTGGCTTTCGGGAAGAAAGTCCAGGTGCGACTGGGTGCCCAGCAGCCAGCCCTTGCCAAACACCCCGCCCGAGCCGATGGCGGCCTTGGACTGGATAATGTTCCATCCGGTGCCCAGCGGATCGCTCTCAGGATCGAGGAAGGTCAGAACCCGCTGTTTCTGATAGTCGTGCATCACGAACATCCACATGGCAATCGCCACGGGCACCGTCGCTGCCAGCACGCTGAGGATCCAGCGCCAGCGCAGCCCGCCCATGAACAGCACGAACGCACCGCCCGCCAGTACCAGCAAGGCCGTACCCAGGTCGGGCTGGCGCACAATCAGGGCAAAGGGCACCCCGATCAGCATCAGGCTGACCGCCACATGCTTGAGTTGCGGTGGCAAGGTCCGCTTGGACAGATACCAGGCGATGGTCGCCGGCATGAGGATTTTCAGGAACTCCGAGGGCTGGAAGCGAATCACACCCGGAATATTGATCCAGCGTGTGGCGCCCATGGCGTTGTGGCCCATGACGTCCACCACCACCAGCAGCAACACGCCAGCCAGATAACCGATCGGTACCCAGCGGGCCATAAAGCGCGGTTCAAGCTGAGCGATGATGAACATCGACACCAGCCCGATCCCGAATGAAGTCGCCTGCTTGCTGAGCAAGTCCCAGTTCTTGCCGCTGGCCGAATACAGGACAAACAGGCTGCCGGCCGCCAGGGTCAGCAGCAAAATCAGCAGCGGGCCATCCAGGTGCAGACGCTGAAGCAGCGTGGCACGCCGACGCATCACATCCTCGCTGGAGAGGATGCGGTCAAAATTACTGATCATTGGCCGTAACCTCTGCCTTTACGGGACCGCCGTACTCGGGTTTGAGTTTGCCGTCTTCACCCAGCAACCAGGCGTCCATGACCTTGCGCACCACAGGCGAGGCTACGCGGCTGCCGGCTTCGCCGTTTTCAATCATGACCGAGACCGTAATCTGCGGGTTGTTGGCCGGGGCAAAGCCGACGAACAAGGCGTGGTCTCGGTGACGCTCCTGAACCTTGGAACGGTCGTATTTTTCGCCCTGCTTGATCGCCACCACCTGTGCCGTACCGCTTTTGCCGGCAATCAGGTATTGCGCGCCAACGCCCGCAACCCGCGCCGTGCCACGTGCGCCATGCACCACTTGCTGCATGCCGTGGTTGACCTTGGCCCAGTTGGACGGGTCACGCAGGACGATGTCCGGTACCGGATCGGGGTCCACCGGCGGCACGCCTTCGATGGTCTTGGCCAGATGCGGACGAATCCACTTGCCTTTACTGGCAATCAGCGCGGTGGCCTGGGCCAACTGCAGGGGCGTGGACTGCATGTAGCCCTGACCGATCCCCAGAATCAACGTCTCGCCGGGGAACCAGGCCTGACGCCGGGTGGCCCGTTTCCACTCGCGGGACGGCATCAGCCCGGCGGATTCCTCGAACATGTCCAGGGAGACCTTTCGCCCGATACCGAACTGATTCATGTAGGTCGACAGACGATCAATCCCCAGCTTGTGGGCCAGATCATAAAAATAGGTGTCGTTGGAGCGCATGATCGCGGTGTCCAGATCGACGTAGCCGTCACCGGTGCGGTTCCAGTTACGATATTTGTGATCGTAATTGGGCAACTGGTAATAGCCGGGGTCATACACACGTGAAGTACCACTGATCACGCCACTGTCCAGCCCCGCAATTGCGACGGCGGGCTTGATGGTCGAGCCAGGTGGATACAGGCCGCGCAGGATGCGGTTGAACAATGGGCGATCAATCGAATCGCGCAGCTCGGCATAAGCCTTGAAGCTGATGCCGGTCACGAACAGGTTGGGGTCGAAACTCGGCTGGCTGACCATGGCCAGCACTTCCCCCGTCATCGGGTTAAGTGCAACCACCGCGCCACGACGCCCTGCCAGGGCCTCTTCGGCCGCCTCTTGCAGCTTGATATCGAGGCTGAGCACGATGTCTTTGCCGGGGATCGGGTCGGTACGCTTAAGCACCCGCAATACCCGGCCCCGGGCATTGGTTTCGACTTCTTCGTAACCCACCTGACCGTGCAGCTCGGCTTCGTAGAAACGCTCGATGCCGGTTTTGCCGATATGGTGCGTGCCGCTGTAGTTGACCGGATCGAGGGTTTTAAGCTCTTTCTCGTTGATCCGCCCCATGTAACCCACCGAGTGCGCAAAGTGCGCGCCTTGCGGGTAATGGCGCACCAACTGCGCAACCACCTCCACCCCGGGCAGGCGGAACTGGTTTACGGCAATCCGGGCGATCTGCTCTTCGTTAAGCTCAAACAGAATGGGCACCGGCTCAAATGGCCGCCGCCCCTGCTTCATGCGCTTTTCAAACAGGGCGCGATCTTCAGGCGCAAGCTGCAGCACTTCAACAATGACGTCGAGCACTTGCTGCCAGTCGCCGGAGCGCTCGCGGGTCATGCTCAGGCTGAAGCTGGGACGGTTGTCCGCAATAACCACGCCATTACGGTCAAAGATCAAACCCCGTGTAGGCGGGATCGGCTGCACATGCACCCGGTTGTTTTCTGACAAGGTGGAGTGGTACTCGTACTGCACCACCTGCAGATAATAAAGTCGCGCGAGCAATACGCAGATCAAGCCCACCACGACAAATGCGCCGACCACGACGCGTCCGCGCACAAGGCGTGAGTCTTTCTCGTGGTCTTTAAGGCGAATCGGCTGAGACATTCAGGGCGCTGAGCTATTTGTGATACGGGTGCCCGGACAACACTGTCCAGGCGCGATACAACTGCTCACCGATCAGAATCCTTACCAACGGGTGCGGCAACGTCAATGGCGACAGCGACCAGCGCTGGTCAGCGCGGGCGCAGACTTCCGGCGCCAGCCCTTCCGGGCCACCGACCATAAAGTTCACCGTGCGCGAATCCAGGCGCCAGCGGTCGAGTTCAACCGCCAGCTGCTCGGTACTCCACGGTTTGCCGTGCACTTCCAGGGTTACGATCCGCTCACCGGGGCCGACTTTGGCCAGCATGGCCTCGCCTTCCTGACGGATGAATCGAGCCACGTCGGCATTCTTGCCACGGGTATTGAGCGGTATTTCCACCAGTTCAAGGGCCAGCTCGGATGGCAGACGCTTGGCATATTCATGCCAGCCTTCTTCCACCCATTTAGGCATACGTGAACCGACAGCGATCAAACGCAGGCGCACAGCGAACCCTTACTCTTGGTCTTTGTTGAGCTTCAGGAAGTGCTCATGGGTGTTTTCCGGGCTGTGGTGAGCAGCACTGCCAGCACGGCTTTGTTCAGCACCGGCCCACAGACGCTCCAGGTCGTAGAACTGACGGGCACTGGCGGTCATCATGTGAACGATCACGTCGTCCATGTCCAGCAGAACCCAGTCGCTGTCGCCCTTGCCTTCTTCGCCCAAAGGCTTGACGCCCAGAGCCTTGACCGCTTCACGGATCTTGTCGAGCATCGCGCCGATCTGACGGTTCGAAGTACCGGTAGCGATGATCATGAAGTCAGTGATGCTGTGCTTGTCACGAACGTCGATGACCTGAATGTCCTGGGCCTTGACGTCTTCCAGAGCGCTAACCGCTACCTTGACCAGCTCTTCGCCCTTGAGCGGCTCGTTGGTGAAGGTTTTTTCTGGCAGAGGGGCGCTTTTGAACGTGCCTTTGCGCTTTACTTTGCTTACATCTTTGTCAGTCATATAAAACTCGTTTTGCTCGTATGTTCGGGTGTTTCAATACACGTGAATTCGCGCCTTGAAACACGCCCTTTTTAGTTCGACGCACGGTAAAGCCCGTGCGCATCGATGTAGGCCAGGACCGCGTCGGGCACCAGGTAACGTACCGACTTACCGCTGGCCAGCAGTTGACGGATCTGGGTGGCGGATACCGCGAGCGGCGTCTGCCAAACGAATGCAATCTGTCCGCTTGCCCCCTTCAGGGCCAGCGGGTCGCTTACCGAGCGCGCTGCCAGCAGGTTGCGCAAGGCATCCGGCGGTTCGCTGTCGGCATCCGGGCGCTGTAGCACCAGGATATGGCAATGCTGGAGCAACTCTTCCCAGCGATGCCACGTGGGCAGGCCGCAAAAAGCGTCCCAACCCAACAGTAAAAACAACTGGTCGTGCGCGGCCAACTCGGCCCGCATCAGTTCCAGCGTATCGATCGTGTAGGACGGTTTGTCCCGCTGCAGCTCCCGGGCGTCCACTACCAGCGTAGCCACTCCTGCGACAGCACACTCGACCATCGCCAAACGGTCATGAGCCGACACCTGGGGCGTATCTCGGTGGGGAGGCCTGGCATTGGGTGTCAGACGAAGCTCGTCGAGCTCCATCATTTCAGCCACTTCAAGTCCGCCACGCAAGTGCCCGATATGCACCGGATCGAAGGTTCCACCCAGCACGCCTATGCGCAGGGGTAACGCTTCGATTTTCGGTGCCGGCCCTGACGCTTTAAGAGCGACCAAGTCAGACCGGCTCCTGACCGCGCAACTGGCCATCACCGACCACAATGTACTTCTCGCAGGTCAGACCTTCGAGACCGACCGGTCCGCGGGCGTGCAGCTTATCAGTAGAAATGCCAATCTCCGCACCCAATCCGTATTCAAATCCATCGGCAAAGCAGGTTGGTGTGTTGAGCATCACGGAACTGGAGTCCACTTCGGCCATAAAACGCCGGGCTTCGCCCTGATGTTCGGTCACGATCGAGTCGGTGTGGTGGGAGCCGTAGTGATTGATGTGTTCAATCGCCTGATCAATCCCGTCGACAACACGAATCGACAAAATCGCGTCCAGGTACTCGGTGTTCCAGTCATCTTCGGTCGCCGCCACCACGTCGATCAGCGCCTGGGTGCGTTCGCAACCGCGCAGTTCGACGCCCTTGGCGCGAAATTGTTCAGCCATTGCCGGCAGAAACTCAGCAGCCACCGCCTGATCCACCAGCAGGGTTTCCATCGCCCCGCAAATGCCATAACGGTAGGTTTTGGCGTTGAACGCAATGCGTCGGGCCTTCTCCAGATCAGCATGGGCACTGACGTACACATGGCAAATCCCGTCCAGATGCTTGATCACCGGCACCCTGGCGTCACGGCTGACACGCTCGATCAAGCCTTTGCCACCCCGTGGCACGATCACGTCAACGTACTCGGGCATGGTGATCAATGCGCCTACTGCGGCGCGGTCGGTCACTTCAACCACTTGCACCACGGCTGGCGGCAGACCGGCCTCGGCCAGCCCTCGCTGAATGCAGACCGCAATGGCACGGTTGGAGTGAATGGCTTCGGAGCCACCGCGCAAGATCGTCGCATTGCCTGACTTCAGGCACAGACTGGCGGCATCAATGGTCACGTTCGGACGCGACTCATAGATGATTCCGACTACACCCAACGGCACGCGCATCTTGCCTACCTGAATACCCGAGGGGCGGTAGCTCATGTCGCGGATCGCGCCAATGGGGTCTGGCAGGCTGGCCACCTGACGCAAGCCGACAATCATGCTGTCGATGCGTGCAGGGGTCAGCGCCAGGCGCTCCAGCATGGCCGGCTCAAGGCCGTTGGCCCGGCCAGCGGCCAGGTCCAGTTCGTTGGCGGCAACAAGTTCCAGGCGAGCGGCATCCAGTGCAGCGGCAGCGCCATGCAAGGCACGGTTTTTCTGCGCAGTGCTGGCACGGCCAATCACGCGGGAAGCTTCGCGAGCAGCGCGACCCAGGCGGGTCATGTAGTCAAGAACGGACTCAGTCATGGTCTCAAGGGTCTTGGCAGGGAGGAAAGCGGCCGATTATAGCGGTCCAACCGCCTTACGCACAGCGGTGGCAGGCGGATGGTCGAAATGGACTACAAATACACGGCGTTCAGCCCCGATTAAGCATGACTTGCTATTATCTGCCCCTTTTCAGCTATCCACTGACCGCCCTGAAAATGCCCATGATGCTGCCTGATGCCTTTTTCGACCGCGACGCCCAGCTTCTAGCCCGTGAACTGCTGGGCAAAGTTATCCGCCATCGGGTCAACGGCCTGTGGCTCAGTGCACGGATTATCGAAACCGAAGCCTATTACATGGCCGACAAGGGCAGCCACGCTTCGCTGGGGTACACCGAAAAACGCAAGGCGCTGTTTCTGGATGGCGGGCACATCTATATGTATTACGCCCGTGGCGGCGATTCTCTGAACTTTAGTGCCCACGGCCCCGGCAACGCGGTACTGATCAAATCGGCTTTCCCGTGGCTGGATGAACTGTCGGGCCCGGACAGCCTGGCGCAGATGCAACTCAACAACCCCGATGCCCAAGGCAACCCTCGCCCCGAGCAGAAACTCTGCGCCGGGCAAACCCTGCTGTGCAAAGCACTGGGCCTCAAAGTCCCCGTATGGGATGCAAAATGTTTCGACCCCGAACGTTTATGGGTCGATGACGTCAGAGAAAAACCTTCGCGGATCATCCAGACCACTCGCCTGGGCATACCCCACGGACGGGACGAGCATTTGATGTACCGCTTTGTTGACGCTGACTACGCCGGGTATTGCACCCGAACCCCCCTGCGCCGCGGTCAGGTCGAGGGGCAGGATTATTTGATTGTGCAAAACTCGTAACCCCTGTTGCGGGAGCGGGCAAGCCCGGCTCCCACCGGCTCTACACGGGTTCACACACTGACCCGAGCCCGCTTCAAGACTGCTGCTCCCACAAGAAACCTGAAAGCGAATAAGGAAATTGAAACATGGGCCCGTGGCTCGATAGCGTAACCGGCTGGCTGACAGCCAACCCGCAGTGGCTGGGCCTTGCGGTGTTTATTGTGGCGTGCGTGGAGTGCCTGGCGATTGCCGGGATCATCGTCCCAGGCACCGTACTGTTGTTCGCCATTGCCGTGATGGCTGGCAGCGGCGCCCTGTCACTGGGCCAAACGTTGCTGTTGGGATTTCTCGGCGGGCTACTGGGAGACGCGGTGTCTTACGCCTTGGGCAGACGCTTCCACCAGAACATTCGACGCTTGCCACTCTTGCGCACCCACCCTGAGTGGATGAACGGTGCCGAGAGCTATTTCCATCGCTATGGCATTGTCAGCCTGTTGATTGGTCGTTTTATCGGCCCATTGCGCCCCATGTTGCCGATGGTGGCCGGGATGTGCGACATGCCGCTGCCTCGATTCATCGGCGTCAGCCTGCTGGCGGGTGCAGGCTGGGCGGTTGCGTATCTGCTGCCAGGCTGGGCAACCGGCGCAGCCATTCGCTTGCCGCTGCCCGAGGGCTTTTGGCCTCAGGCAGCCATCGTTGCTGTGGGGCTGGTTGCCCTGCTGGGTCTGAGCATCAATGCCAGCATCCGCCGCCAACCCAGGGCCACACTCCTGATCGGTGCATTAAGCCTGACCCTGCTGCTGGCCGTTTTCATTGGCTACCCGCACATGACCGCTTTCGACCAGGGCATCACTGCGCTGGTACAAGAGCACCGCAGCAGCTCCATGGACACCGCGGCGGTACTGGTGACGCAAATCGGCAACTTCCGCACGCAGTTTTTAGCGGCGGCGCTGGTGTGCGTCATTCTGCTGTTTGCAAGGCAATGGCGGGCGATGTGGTTCTTTGGCGGGGTCACGCTGTTTACGGCCTTGGCCAATACGGCGACCAAACACTTTTTCGCCCGGGTGCGCCCCGAAGTACTGGTCGACCCGTTGACCAGCTACAGCATGCCCAGCGGCCACAGTTCGGGAGCATTTGCGTTTTTTGTAGCCCTGGCGATTCTGGCCGGACGCAATCAGCCCCAGCGCATGCGCGTCACCTGGGTACTACTGGGGTGCTTGCTGGCAATTACCGTGGCGATGTCGCGGGTGTACCTGGGGGCTCACTGGCCAACCGATATCACCGCAGGCGCCCTGCTCGCCATCACCGTCAACGCACTTGCCCTGGCGTTGAGTCAGCGATTCATGCCGCTTGAGCCCGTGCCTCAGAAAATCTGGTGGCTGATCTTGCCATCGGTGACTGCGCTCTACGGCTTTTTCATGCTGGCCCATCTGTCCAAAGAGCTGCTGCGCTACGCCTATTGAACCGAGCACGGCATGACGCCCGCGAGGTGCTCTATAAATTGAACGCCTCGCCCTGGATCTCATCGAGCAACACTTGAATCCCGTCCAGACGCTGCTGCGGGTCATCGACCTGCAGCAGTTCGATCTTGTCCGCTTCGGCAAAAGGCAACAGGTACGCCAGTTGATTGGCCAATGACTGCTGCCCGGCCACTTCGGTATTCATGTTCAAGGCGGCGACCATCGGATGCTCGGCCAGCGCCTTGAGCAAGGCCAGCAGATCCTGATCCTCGTCCTGAAGCGGTTGCTCGGGGATCTCGCTCAGCCACTCAACCTGTGCCACCAGCAACTGGTCGCGCTGCAACTCAGTGCTCAGCACCTCAAAGCGACGCCCGCCTTCGACCCGAATCCCCAGCAGCCCATTGTCCTGCTGCTGAAAGTCGCGGATCAGCGCTTCGCAGCCGATCCCGGCGATGTCCTGGGGCGCATCACCGACTTCTCGCCCCTCAAGGATGCACACCACGCCAAAGCCTGTGCCCTGCTTCATGCAGCGGGCAATCATGTCCAGATAGCGCGCCTCAAAAATCTGCAAATCCAGTACACACCCCGGAAACAGCACCGTCTTCAAAGGAAACAGCGGCAACGTCATACACTCACCCTTACACCACGAGGGTCACGGCCAACGGCAAGAAGACTGCCGTGGCAACGCCCATCAGACTCATCGCCAACGCCGCAAAAGCGCCGCATTCTTCACTCTCCTGCAACGCCACCGACGTGCCGACGGCATGCGCCGTCATGCCCAGCGCCATGCCACGGGCCTCCGGGCTATGAACCCCCAAAAGCTGTAGCAGGGCCGGCCCGCAAATTGCGCCTATCACCCCTGTAATCAATACAAACACTGCTGCCAGCGCGGCGACACCGCCAATCTGTTCAGCCACCAGCATGGCAATCGGCGAGGTGACCGATTTGGGCGCAAGGGTCATCAGCATCATGTGTTCGGCCCCGAACCACCAGGCCAGCCCCACCACCAGCCCGGTGGCGAACACACCGCCAATCATCAGCGTAGTAAAAATGGGCCAGAACAATTGACGAATTCGCCGCAGGTTCAAGTACAACGGCACCGCCAGCGCCACCGTCGCAGGCCCCAGCAAGATACTCAGGATGTCCGTGCTTTTGCGGTACTCGGCATAGCTCAAGCCGCAACTGAGCAATACACCGATCACCAGCAGCATCGACGCCAGTACGGGCTGCAGAAAGAGCCAGCGGGTTTTTTCGTAGGCGGCAAGTACCAGCTGATAGGCACCCAGGGTGATGCCAATGCCAAACAGTGGATGGTGGATGACTGACTCCCAGGCGCCTTGCCATTGAACACTCATGGCCGCTCCTCAGGGTGGCTGTGACGCTTGAGCAGGCGCTGCATCAGCACTCCCACAAACCCCATCGAGATCAACAGCGACAGCACCAGCGCACCGACGATGGCCCAAAAGTCAGCGGCAATATCGGCGGCATACACCATGACGCCCACCGCGGGCGGCACCAGCAACAAGGGTAGATAACGCAACAGACTGCTGGCCGCCTGGCTCAATGGCTCGCCGACCTGACCCCGCACCATCAAAAAGCCCAGCAACAGCACAAGCCCAATAATGGGACCGGGCAACGCAGGGACGAACAAGTGATTGAGCGCAGTGCCCAGCAATTGAAACAGCACCAGCCAAGTCAAGCCGCGTAACAACATCTCACCTCTCCAGCGATTTTTTTTGTGCCGCATTATAAGCACGTCCCGCCGACCAACGGCCCTGGCTTGCACCCTGGCATGCAATAACTGTCGATGTTTCATCCGGGCCTATAGACAGTCCCCATTGCTACGGCATACTCGGTGGCTTAATTATCCGGATCCCGTTATGCGCCCATTTGCCCCCCTTGCTTTGACCCTGCTGCTGACGGCCTGCGGTGACGGTGAATCACTGTTACCGCCAGACGCACGCCTGCCCGATGGCGGGCGTTATCGTGGCGAAGTGGTCAACGGGTTGTTGCAAGGCCAGGGCCGCATCGACTACCCGAACGGCAGTTGGTACGCAGGGGATTTCAAAAATGGCCTGTGGCAAGGCCAGGGCGAATGGCACGCCAGCAATGGCGATGTGTATCGCGGCGGCTTTGAACAAGGACTGTTTAGCGGCCAAGGTAGCCTGACTGCTCACGACAGCACCTATGTAGGCGGGTTCAAGCAGGGCCGGCGCGAGGGTGAAGGCACTCGCAAAGAGGCAGGCTTGAGCTATCGCGGCGAGTTCAAGGATGACCAGTTCTCCGGCAACGGCCAGCTCGAACTGGAAGACGGCAGCCAGTACAAAGGCCAGTTTGCCCACGGCAAGCCCCACGGCGAAGGGATGCGCAGCGATGCCAGCGGCAATGAATTTACCGGTCAGTTCGTCAATGGCGAGCTGGAAGGCAACGGCGTGTTCAACAGCGCAGACGGCGACCAGTACGAAGGCGCGTTCAAGCACAACCAGCTGAACGGCAAAGGCCGCTATGAAAATGCCGACGGTGACGTCTGGGTCGGGGAGTTCAAGGACGGTGCACTGACCGGCAAGGGCGAACTGATCGGCATCGATGGCAGCCATTACCGCGGCATGTTCAACGAATGGCGCTTCAACGGCCCCGGCCATTTGAGCCTGCCCGATGCCAGCAGCTATGTGGGTGAGTTTGCCGCAGACACCTATCAGGGCCAGGGCACCCTGACCCTGGCCGATGGCACGGTGCAAAGCGGTTTCTGGCTTAACGGCCAGCGGGTACGCGATGCCAATGGCAAGGTCTTGCCCGATCCGCTGGAGCTGGGGCTACTCAACCAGGGCACACTGCTCAACGAGGCACTGGCAGGCATCGCACCCTCAACACCGGCCATTGAGCTGTACAGCCTGGTGCTGGCAGGGGACGGCAAACAGAGCGTGTTCAAGCGCGAAGCCGATTACGTCAACGACATGCTCGCCAGCCGCTTTGGCAGCCGTGGCCAGATCACGCTGGTGAACCACCGCGATCACCTGCTCGATCGCCCCATGGCCACCCGCGAGAACCTGCACCGCGCAGCCCTTACCCTGGCCGAACGGACCGGACCGGAAGACCTGATCTTTATTTACCTGACCAGCCACGGCACCCAGGAACACGAACTGGTACTGGATCAGCCCCGTCTGGAGCTGGCAGACCTGCCCGCCGACGACCTCGCGGCGGCACTGGCCCCACTGAAAAACCGCGACAAGATCATCGTGATTTCATCCTGCTATTCAGGCGGCTTTATCCCCGCACTCAAGGATGAAAAGACCCTGATCATGACCGCATCCAAGGCTGATCGCGTGTCCTTCGGCTGCTCGGAAGAAGCCGACTTCACTTACTTCGGCAATGCCTTGTTTGCCCAGGCTCTGAACCAGACAGACGATTTGCAAAAAGCCTTCAAACTGGCCAAAGGCTATGTCGCCGAGCGCGAGGTGGCTGATGGCTACGAACCTTCTGAACCGCAGATCTGGGCGCCAAAAGGCGTTCTGAACCACTGGCAACGCTTGCGTCAGCAACAAGCAAAACAGGCTTTGCAGTAAGCAAATAACCCTGGAATGGCTACGCTGGTTGTATCAAGGGAGAAACACTATGCACTTGACGCCTTCACATATTCTGCTCGCAGGAGCCACCGGCCTTACGGGTGAGCTGTTGCTCGACCGCCTGCTTAATGAACCGACCATCACCCGAGTGCTTGCCCCTTCGCGCAAGCCTCTGGCAGCGCATCCGCACCTGGAAAACCCGGTAGGGGATCCAGCCGTATTCCTGCCCCAACTGAGTGGGCGGGTCGATGTGGCCTTCTGCTGCCTGGGTACCACCATCAAACAGGCTGGCTCGGAAGCGGCATTCCGCGCAGTCGACCATGACATGGTGGTGGCTTTCGCCAAACGGGCACGGGAAATGGGCGCACGGCACCTGATTGTGATCAGTGCCATTGGCGCCGACCCCAAATCTTCGGTGTTCTATAACCGGGTCAAAGGCGAGATGGAGCAATCGCTGCGCGCCCAGAACTGGCCGCAACTGACCATCGCACGCCCTTCGCTGTTACTTGGCGACCGCGTTGAACCGCGACTGGCCGAGCAGATCGCGGGGCCACTATCCAAACTGATTCCGGGCAAGTACCACGGCATCGAAGCGTGCCAACTGGCCCGGGCCCTTTGGCGCCTGGCGCTGGAAGAGCAGGACGGCATACGGGTGATTGAGTCCGATGAACTGCGCAAGCTGGGCAAATAGCCCGCAACCCGTTCGCTACAAACCGCCGCTGGCCTGAAACCCGACACCCAGCACGGTCAGCACTGACAACGGCAACACCACCGTGTCGAGCAACGCACTGGCGGGCAGGTCCAGCCCGGGATATCGCGGAGCATCGGCGCCAAAGCGATCCTTGGCGCAACACCCTCCCTGCAACGCATACAGGTCAAGCCGGGTGCCCGAATAGACAATCGGAGCACCCGGCTTGGCTGCGTTAAGCGTACGTACGCTGGCGCAACCACACACCAGAGCAGCCACCAGCAAGGCCAGCAGCGCCTTATTCATCGCCGCCCACATGGTGTTCACCCCAACGCGGGAGCATGTCCTGGGGGATATTGAGCAGGTTGAGAATGCGCGCCACCACAAAATCCACCAGATCATCGATGGTCTGTGGCTGATGATAAAAGCCGGGGGACGCTGGCATGATCACCGCGCCCATATTGGACAGCTTGAGCATGTTCTCCAGATGGATGCTGGAGTACGGCGCTTCACGGGGCACCAGAATCAACTGGCGGCGCTCCTTGAGGGTCACATCGGCCGCCCGCTCCACCAGATTATTGCAGGCGCCAGTGGCAATCGCCGACAGCGTGCCGGTCGAACAGGGCACCACCACCATCGCTGCCGGAGCACCCGACCCCGAAGCCACCGGCGACATCCAGTCTTCCTTGCCGTACACCCGAATCTGGCCGGCAGCAGCCCCGGTGTATTCAGTCAGGAACGCCTGCATCGCCTGCGGTTTGGCCGGCAGGCTGACGTCGGTTTCAGTGGCCATCACCAACTGCGCCGCCTTTGAGATCAGGAAGTGCACTTCGCGATCCTCTCGCACCAGGCAGTCGAGCAAGCGCAAGGCGTACTGCATGCCCGATGCGCCGGTGACGGCCAGGGTTATACGCTCCGGGCCGCTCATTGCAGCGCGTCCGCCAGCTTGCCATGCAGGCCGCCGAAGCCACCGTTGCTCATGATCACCACATGGGCGCCCGGCTTAACCTGAGCCTTGACCTCGGCAATGATGGCTTCCAGCGAATCGCACACCTTGGTCGGTACAGGACTCGACGCAACCGTCGCCGCCAGATCCCATCCCAGATTGGCCGGTGCGTACCAGACCACGTGATCGGCCTGCACCACACTTTGCGGCAGACCATCACGGTGGGCACCAAGCTTCATGGAATTGGAGCGCGGCTCAATCACGGCAATCAGCGATGCGTCACCAATGCGCTTGCGCAGGCCGTCGAGGGTGGTCGCAATCGCGGTCGGGTGGTGGGCAAAGTCGTCGTAGATGGTAATGCCGTTAACTTCTGCGACTTTTTCCATACGGCGTTTCACGCTTTTGAAGGCACTCAAGCCATCAATTGCCAGGCTCGGTACAACACCCACATGGCGTGCAGCAGCCAAGGTCGCCAAGGCATTGGCCACGTTGTGCTGGCCGGTCATGTCCCAGTCGACGGTGCCCTGCAGGACGCCGTCAAACAGCACCTCAAAACGCGAACCATCGTCACTGAGCAGGCGAGCTTGCCATTGGCCGCCCTCGCCCGTGGTTTGCACCGGCGTCCAGCAACCTATCTCGATCACACGCTGCAAGGCAGGCTCTGTGGTCGGATGGATCACCAGCCCTTCACTCGGAATGGTGCGCACCAAATGATGGAATTGACGCTCAATGGCCGGCAAGTCCGGGAAGATGTCGGCATGATCGAACTCAAGATTGTTGAGGATCGCCGTGCGCGGGCGGTAGTGAACGAATTTCGAACGCTTGTCGAAAAACGCGCTGTCATATTCGTCGGCTTCCACCACAAAGAACGGGGTGTCACCCAAACGGGCCGACACAGCAAAGTTTTGCGGCACGCCACCAATCAGGAACCCCGGCGCCATGCCCGCGTGCTCCAGGACCCAGGCCAGCATGCTGCTGGTGGTGGTTTTGCCGTGGGTGCCGGCCACGGCCAACACCCAGCGACCCTGCAGCACATGGTCGGCCAGCCATTGCGGGCCCGAGACATAGGGCAGGCCCTTGTTCAGCACGTACTCCACTGCCGGGTTGCCCCGCGACAGCGCGTTGCCGATCACCACCACATCCGGAGCCGGATCGAGCTGAGACGGGTCATAGCCCTGAGTCAATTCGATACCTTGAGCCTGCAGCTGGGTGCTCATTGGCGGATAGACGTTAGCGTCAGAGCCGGTAACGTGATGGCCCAGTTCTTTGGCCAGAACCGCCAGCGAACCCATGAAAGTGCCGCAAATACCAAGAATATGAATGTGCATAGTCGACCTCGTAAATCATCGGCGAAGGGTAGCGCAGGGGGGTTCTTTTCGCACCTGATGATTCATGTGGGAGCGGGCTTGCTCGCGATGACATCACCGCGGTTTGCCAGGCAGACCGCAGCTCCCACACACGTAAAGTCGCTCAGCTCAGCGTTCAATCCCATGCTTGCGCAGCTTTCTATAAAGGGTATTGCGGCTAACCCCCAATTGCAGCGCCGTATGGGTCATGTGCCAGCGGTGCAGTTCGAGCGCCAGCAACAAGGCCTGCTTTTCGGCATCCTCAAGCGGGTGCTCACAAGGTTCGGGGACCCTGGACGGAGCCAGGCGAATAGTGGCAGGCAAGTCGCCGAACTGGATTACGTCGTCATCACACAAAGCCGCCAGGGTGCGCAGCACATTACGCAATTGGCGCACGTTGCCCGGCCAGGCAAACTCCAGCAGCGCCTCGCGCGCTCCCTGACTGATCCGCAACGGTTGCCCGCCCGCCTCCTCTGCCAGCAAGAAGTCCAGCAACTGCGACTTGTCAGTGCGATCGCGCAACGCAGGCAGGCCGACTTCCAGCCCGTTGAGACGGTAGTACAAGTCCTCGCGAAAACTGCCGTCGGCCACCCGCTCCTGCAAGTTACGGTGAGTCGCGCTGATGATGCGCACGTTGACCTCCAGCGGTTCGCCCCCGATCGGCACCACCTGACGGTCCTCCAGCACTCTTAATAGACGGGTTTGCAGCGCCAGTGGCATATCGCCAATTTCGTCGAGGAACAAGGTGCCGCCATCGGCCTGCTGCAATTTGCCTTGCATGCCTTCCTTGCGGGCCCCGGTGAAGCTGCCGCCGCGATAACCGAACAGCTCGCTCTCGATCAGGCTCTCCGGAATCGATGCGCAATTGAGTGCCACGAAAGGCTGGCTGCTGCGCAAACTGGCCTGGTGCACGGCCTTGGCAAAGGCTTCCTTGCCGGAACCGGTTTCGCCGTTGATCAGCAGCGGCACATCCCGCTCAAACACCCGCAGCGCACGGCGAAAATCGACCTGCAAGGCCTCATCCCCCAGACAAATCCCGCTTGGGCGCGCGCGAACGGGTTCAACGTGCACGGCGACCGGGGCAGTCCCTTGTCGCGGCTGCCCGCGCAGGGCCGCAAACAGTCGGCGACCATCGCGGGTGCGCAGCGGCCAACTGGTGCTCGCATGGGCAGTGGCCCGAGAAAAAAGCTCATCACGCTGGCAATCGAAAACACTTTCGACCACGTGCCCAAGCAGCCCCCCACGTACGTGGCCCAACAAGTTCAAGGCACTTTGGTTAACCGCGCAAATAATCCCGTCACCATCAAACGCCAGCATGCCCTCACTGAACAGCCCGACGGACTCTGCCTGCAGGTGAAAGCGCAACAGCCACTGGTTTTCGAAATGCCCCAGAAAGTAGCTGTTCTCGATGATCTTGGCCGACAGGTTGACCAGCGCCATTGTATGAAACTGGCTCTGACGCGAAGCCTCATGCCGTGCCGAAGACACATCCAGCACCGCCAGCAACTCGCCCTGCGGATCAAACACAGGACTGGCCGAGCAGGTCAGCCCGGTGTGCCGACCGCGAAAGTGTTCGTCCTGGTGGATCGTCAGCGCCTGACGCTCCACCAGGCACGTGCCGATACCATTGGTGCCCTCCCGCGCCTCGCTCCAGTCAGCTCCCAGCCACAACCCGGCCTGCTCGAACACCTTGCGCTCGGAAGGTGCGGTGACACAGTTGAGAATCACGCCACGGGCATCGGTCAGCAACACTGCGTGCCCGGCACCGGAAAGCTGCTGATGCAGGCTGTTCATTTCGTGACCGGCAATTTTCAGCACCTGCTGCAACCGCTCTCGGCCTTCGAGAATGCGCCCTTGTTCAAGCACGGTAGGGGCAATGGTCTGCGCGGGATCGAGATGGTAGTCCTCCAGGCAACGTTGCCAGGAGCGAACGATGGACGGGTCACACCCTTGAGGGCGGCCCTGGGTGACATCAATCACTTGCCGTGCGTGACGGCTCAAATCGGTACTGTGCATTTCTTATTGTTCTCCGCTCTGTCTCGGTGGTCTCCCGCTCGACGGAGGCAACTCGCCCTCAGCGACTACAGAGATCCAGTCCAAACCGAACATCCAGCATCCTCTCGCCTGCAGCCCTTTGCAATCACGAACTGACCCGCCGGTCATCGGTTGCGCCAAGAACGGTACATATTGTCACAGCCACTGTGTCACAGCTGTCACAGCGACCCTCCCCCAACCACTGGCTAAAACCTGCAAAGCCCCGGCCTGCAAGGCTTCCACAAATATGGCCCAGCCCTTGCTCCTGCTTCTGCCAGCGCCACAGCGCGTCCTCCCATAAGCACAATAAAGCCAGGAGACACACCCCATGCGTTACGCACAACCCGGTACAGAAGGCTCGATCGTCTCGTTCAAGAGCCGCTACGGTAACTACATCGGCGGCGAATTCGTGGCGCCCGTCAAAGGCCAGTACTTCACTAACACCTCGCCTGTGAACGGCAAAGCCATCGCCGAATTCCCGCGCTCGACCGCAGAAGACATCGACAAAGCCCTCGACGCCGCCCATGCCGCTGCCGATGCATGGGGCGCGACCTCCGTGCAGGCGCGCTCTCTGGTACTGCTGAAAATCGCTGACCGTATCGAACAGAACCTCGAACTGCTGGCCGTGACCGAAACCTGGGACAACGGCAAAGCCGTGCGCGAAACCCTGAACGCCGACGTGCCCCTGGCCGCCGACCACTTCCGTTACTACGCCGGTTGCATCCGCGCCCAGGAAGGCAGTGCCGCCGAAATTGACGGCAATACCGTGGCCTACCACATCCACGAGCCGCTAGGTGTGGTCGGACAGATCATCCCGTGGAACTTCCCGCTGCTGATGGCCGCCTGGAAGCTTGCGCCAGCACTGGCTGCCGGTAACTGCGTGGTGCTCAAACCCGCCGAGCAAACTCCGCTGAGCATCACCGTGCTGATGGAACTGATCGGCGACCTGCTGCCACCGGGCGTGCTCAACGTGGTGCAAGGGTTCGGCAAAGAAGCGGGCGAAGCACTGGCCACCAGCAAGCGCATTGCCAAGATCGCCTTCACCGGCTCTACGCCAGTGGGCTCGCACATCATGAAATGTGCTGCCGAGAACATCATTCCGTCGACCGTTGAGCTGGGCGGCAAATCGCCGAACATCTTCTTCGAAGACATCATGCAGGCAGAGCCAACCTTCATTGAGAAAGCCGCTGAAGGTCTGGTGCTGGCGTTTTTCAACCAAGGGGAAGTCTGCACGTGTCCATCCCGGGCACTGATTCAAGAGTCGATCTACGACGACTTCATGAAAGTGGTGATGAAAAAGGTCGAATCGATCAAGCGTGGCGATCCGCTGGACACGGACACCATGGTCGGCGCCCAGGCGTCCGAACAGCAGTTCGATAAAATCCTCTCCTACCTTGAAATCGCCAAGAAAGAAGGCGCGCAACTGCTGACCGGCGGTGCCGTGGCCAAGCTCGAAGGCGACCTGGCTACCGGCTATTACATCCAGCCGACCCTGCTCAAGGGCACCAACAAAATGCGTGTTTTCCAGGAAGAAATCTTTGGCCCGGTGGTCAGCATCACCACCTTCAAAGACGAAGCCGAAGCACTGGCGATTGCCAACGACACCGAGTTCGGCCTGGGTGCAGGTCTGTGGACCCGCGACATCAACCGCGCCTACCGCATGGGCCGCGCAATCAAGGCCGGTCGTGTGTGGACCAACTGCTATCACCTGTACCCGGCACACGCCGCGTTCGGTGGTTACAAAAAATCCGGCGTTGGCCGTGAGACCCACAAAATGATGCTCGACCACTATCAGCAGACCAAAAACCTGCTGGTGAGCTACGACATCAACCCGCTGGGTTTCTTCTAACCCCCCCAATTCCTGTAGTCGCTGCCGCAGGCTGCGAAGGGTTGCACAGCAACCCGTTATCCGGAGCCTGCGCAGTCCAATCGCAGCCTTCGGCAGCGACTACAAGGGATGTTTCAGCTCCTGTGGCCCAGCTCTTGCTTTGCTCCCTGTCATATTTTCTCAAACTATAAAAGAACAGGTGAACCCCATGCCTAGCGAACCTACTCCCGCTTCGGCGGCATCCTCTGTCGACTTTGAAAAGGTCGGCAGCGAATATTTCCAACAACGAGAACTGAAAAAAGGCGCTGCCGGCTGGGTCCTGCTGGTGGGCCTGGGCGTGGCCTATGTGATTTCCGGCGACTATGCCGGCTGGAACTTTGGTCTGGCCCAAGGCGGCTGGGGCGGGATGTTTATCGCCACATTGCTGATGGCCACCATGTACTTGTGCATGTGCTTTTCGCTGGCTGAACTGTCTTCGATGATCCCCACCGCTGGCGGCGGCTACGGCTTCGCACGCAGCGCCTTCGGGCCTTGGGGCGGGTTTCTGACCGGTACCGCGATCCTGATCGAATACGCCATCGCACCCGCGGCCATTGCCGTGTTTATTGGTGCCTATTGCGAGTCGCTCTTCGGGATTGGCGGCTGGATGATCTATCTGGCGTTCTACATCATCTTTATCGGCATCCACATTTTCGGGGTCGGTGAAGCGCTCAAGCTGATGTTTATCATCACTGCCGTGGCCGCCATTGCCCTGGGGGTATTTCTGGTCGCGATGGTGCCGCACTTCAGTGTCGCCAACCTGCTGGATATCCCGGTCACCGAAGCCAAGGGCGCCAGTCCCTTCCTGCCGTTCGGTTATGTCGGCGTCTGGGCGGCGATTCCTTACGCGATCTGGTTTTTCCTCGCGGTCGAAGGCGTGCCGCTGGCTGCTGAAGAAACCAAAAACCCCAAGCGTGACCTGCCTCGCGGCCTGATCGGCGCCATGCTGGTGCTGGCCACCTTCGCCCTGCTAATCCTGGTGATCGGTCCGGGTGGCGCGGGCGCGAACAGCTTGATGGCCTCGGGCAACCCGCTGGTTGAGGCACTGAGCAAGGCGTATGGCGGCTCCACATGGATGGGTGGCTTTGTGAACCTGGTGGGTCTGGCCGGTTTGATCGCCAGCTTCTTCTCGATCATTTACGCCTACTCGCGCCAGATCTTCGCCTTGTCCCGCGCAGGCTACTTGCCGCGCAAACTGTCCGAAACCAACAAGAGCAAGGCCCCGGTACTGGCCTTGATCATTCCCGGCATTATCGGTTTTGGCCTGTCGCTGACCGGTCAGGGCGACTTGCTGATTCTGGTGGCGGTGTTTGGTGCAACGATTTCTTACGTGCTGATGATGGCCGCGCACATCACCCTGCGCATTCGTCGCCCCAAAATGGAGCGTCCGTATCGTACGCCGGGCGGTATTTTCACTTCAGGCATCGCTTTGGTGCTCGCCTGCGTCGCGGTCGTCGCCGGTTTCCTGGTAGACCCTCGGGTGGTGATTGGCGCTGCGGTGATCTATGGAGTATTAATTGCCTACTTCGCGTTCTATAGCCGACACCACTTGGTGGCCGGTACGCCGGAAGAGGAATTCGCGGCTATTCAACAGGCTGAAAAAGCCCTGCACTAACCGCTGAGAAATCCGCCAGGCGCACTGCGCCTGGCGTCATGGAGCACCCTGAATGGCAACTTTCTCTCATGCGGTTGGCACCCAGACCTACCGTTTCGACAGCCTCAAAGACGTAATGGCCAAAGCCAGTCCGGCACGTTCCGGAGATTTTCTGGCAGGCGTGGCCGCACTCAACGACGGCGAACGCGTCGCCGCACAAATGGCGCTGGCTGATATCCCGCTCGCGTATTTCCTGCAAGAAGTGCTGATCCCTTACGAGTCCGACGAAGTCACCCGGCTGATTATCGACAGCCATGACCTGCAAGCCTTCTCTGCAGTGAGTCATCTGACCGTGGGCGGCTTTCGCGACTGGCTGCTCAGCGACGCGGCCGATGAACACAGCCTGCGTGCCCTGGCACCGGGCCTGACGCCCGAGATGGCCGCTGCCGTATCGAAGATCATGCGCGTGCAGGACCTGATCCTGGTGGCCCAAAAGATCCGGGTCGTTACCCGGTTTCGCGGCACCATGGGCCTGCGCGGCCGGCTTTCGACCCGCCTGCAGCCCAACCATCCCACTGACGACCCGGCGGGAATTGCCGCCAGCATTCTTGACGGGCTGCTGTACGGCAACGGCGACGCCATGATCGGCATCAACCCGGCCACCGACAGCATCGCCTCGATCTGCGACTTGCTGAACATGCTCGACGCGATCATCCAGCGCTATGAGATCCCCACCCAGTCTTGCGTGCTGACCCACGTCACCACGTCAATCGAGGCGATCAACCGCGGAGTGCCGCTGGATCTGGTGTTTCAGTCCATTGCAGGCACCGAAGCGGCCAACGCCAGTTTCGGCATCAACCTGAATGTTCTGCAGGAAGGCTATGAAGCGGGTTTAAGCCTCAATCGCGGCACGTTGGGCAACAACTTGATGTATTTCGAAACAGGCCAGGGCAGCGCGCTGTCAGCCAACGCCCATTTCGGCGTGGATCAACAGACCTGCGAGACGCGGGCCTACGCGGTTGCGCGGCATTTCAAGCCGTTTCTGGTCAATACCGTGGTCGGCTTTATCGGCCCCGAGTACCTGTACAACGGCAAGCAGATTATTCGGGCCGGTCTTGAGGACCACTTCTGCGGCAAGCTGCTGGGTGTGCCCATGGGCTGCGACATCTGCTACACCAACCACGCCGAAGCGGATCAGGATGATATGGACAACCTGCTGACGCTGCTGGGCGTGGCCGGGATCAACTTCATCATGGGCATTCCAGGGTCGGACGACATCATGCTCAACTACCAGACCACTTCCTTTCATGATGCGCTGTATGCGCGCAAAACCCTGGGACTCAAGCCTGCACCCGAGTTTGAACAATGGCTGAGCAAGGTCGGAATATTCACTCAGGCTGACGGCCGGATTGAGTTCGGTCATCAATTGCCCCCTGCATTTCGCCAGGCGCTGGCTCACCTGGGAGGACGCTAGACATGGCCAACACCCCGACCGACAGCCCGAACCCGTGGCTGGAACTGCGCCGACTGACCCCGGCGCGGATTGCCCTGGGCCGCACCGGTACCAGCATGCCGACCCATGCCCAGCTCGATTTTCAGTTTGCTCACGCCCAGGCCCGCGATGCGGTCCATTTGCCGTTTGATCACCCAGGCTTGAGCGCGCAGTTGAGCGAGCGCGGCCGCGAAAGCCTGTTGCTGCACAGCGCCGCCATTGACCGCCACAGCTACCTGCAGCGACCGGACCTGGGGCGCAAGCTTAACGACGGTTCCGCACAGCAATTGCGCGACTACGCCCAGGCCAACCCGGGGGGGATCGATGTGGCAGTGGTGGTCGCCGATGGTTTGTCGGCACTGGCCGTTCATCGCCACACCCTGCCGTTTTTGGCGCGCATGGAAGAGCACACGGCGACCGAAGGTTGGTCACTGTCCCCCGTCATTTTGGTGGAGCAAGGCCGTGTGGCCGTGGCCGACGAAATTGGCGAACTGCTGGGGGCACGAATGGTGGTGATGCTGATCGGCGAACGCCCCGGTCTGAGCTCACCCGACAGCCTGGGGCTGTACTTCACCTACGGGCCCAAGATCGGCCTGACCGATGCGTATCGCAACTGCATATCCAATGTACGGCTCGAAGGCTTGAGCTATGGCATGGCCGCTCATCGGCTGGCCTACTTGATGCGCGAAGCCTGCCGTCGGCAATTGTCGGGGGTCAACTTGAAGGATGAGGCACAGGTACAGACCCTGGACGTGGACGCCCCCAGCGAAAATTTCCTGCTAAAGGGCGATTGAAACTCGCTCTGCTTGGCTGTGCTTGGCTGTGCTTGGCTGTGCTTGGCTGTGTAGTCGCTGCCGAGGAACGAAGGCTGCGAGCCTTGAATGCATAGGCCCACAACAGCTCGCAGCCTTCGTTCCTCGGCAGCGACTACAGGGTTTTGAACATCAATACACGCCTCGCTACAAACTCAATCTGCAGAATTCATCTCAATCCGTATAATCCAATTCTTTAAAAAAGTACGAAAAAACTACATTCGTTGTAGTTAACTACGCCTCCCTACCCGCACAGACCTGCAGAGCCGGGTCATCAACACAGGTGCTTTACATGGATTTCAACCCGATCGACATTATCCTGCACCTCGATGTGTACCTCGACATGCTGGTGAACAATTACGGGCCATGGATCTACGCCATCCTGTTTCTGGTGATTTTTTGCGAAACCGGCCTGGTGGTCATGCCGTTCCTGCCGGGTGATTCGCTGCTCTTTATCGCAGGCGCTGTAGCTGCAGGCGGCGGCATGGACCCTGTATTGCTCGGGGGCTTGCTGATGCTGGCTGCGATCCTGGGCGACAGCACCAACTACGTGATCGGACGAACGGCAGGGGAACGCTTGTTCAGTAACCCGGACTCGAAAATTTTCCGTCGCGACTACCTGGAAAAAACCCACGACTTCTACGAACGTCATGGCGGTAAAACCGTGACGATGGCGCGCTTCCTGCCGATTTTCCGTACCTTCGCCCCGTTTGTTGCCGGTGTGGCACGCATGTTCTACCCGCGCTTCTTCATGTTCAGCGTGTTTGGCACCATCTTGTGGGTCGGCGGCCTCGTGACCCTGGGTTACTTCTTCGGCAACGTACCTTTCATCAAGAAAAACCTGTCCCTGCTGGTGGTAGGCATCATCTTGCTTTCGCTGGTACCGATGATTATCGGCGTGATCCGCAGCCGCATGGGCCGCACTCCGGCAAAAGCCAAAGCCTGATCGGGACTCGCCTACCATGTGGTCTCTAACTGAATGGCGGCGCCAGCGGATTCTGGCGCAGCACCCGGTGGCATCCGATGTCTGGCACAGCGTGCGCCAGCGGTTGAGCATTCTCGACGGCCTGGATGACGAGCAGGACAAATGGCTGCGCGACAACAGCGTGCTGTTTCTGAAAGACAAGCACCTGACGCCGATGCCCGGTGTTGAACTGACTGAAGAAGGCCGGCTGCTGCTGGCCGCTCAGGCCCAATTGCCCCTGCTCAACTTGGGCGACCTGGACTGGTATCAGGGGTTTCACGAAATCGTGCTGTACCCCGACGACTTCATCAGCCCCCAGCGCCATCGTGACTCCAGCGGCGTAGAGCATGAATGGGAAGGCCATCACAGCGGTGAAGCCTGGGAACATGGCCCGGTGGTTCTGGCCTGGCCCGGGGTTCTGTCGAGCGGCGGCTGGGAAGGTTACAACCTGGTCATCCACGAACTGGCCCACAAACTGGACATGCTCAACGGCGCCGCAAATGGCATGCCGCCATTGCACAGCAGCATGCACGTCAGCGACTGGACCAAGGCCATGCAACAGGCCTACGACCACCTCAATCACTATCTTGATCACCACAACCCCGATCACGCACCGATCGACCCGTATGCAGCCGAAAACCCGGCGGAGTTCTTTGCGGTCACCAGCGAATACTTTTTCAGCGCGCCAGACCTGTTGAACCATGCTTACCCGCTGGTCTATCAACAACTGAGCCTGTTTTATCGCCAGGACACGCTTGCACGCCTCAAACAGCTGCAAAGCGAACACCCCGAATACCGCGCACAGCACTGATCGCCCAAGGGTGACGTCCTTATAGGAATACGCCTATAATCGCCGCCACTTTTTGGCCAAATCGGCCAACCAAACTGGCCTACTAACGGGGGCACCGCCCAATGAGCTACAGCAAGATTCCGGCTGGCAAAGACCTGCCGAATGACATCTACGTCGCTATCGAGATTCCGGCTAACCACGCGCCGATCAAATATGAAATCGACAAAGACAGCGATTGCCTGTTCGTTGACCGCTTCATGGCTACCCCGATGTTCTACCCGGCCAACTACGGCTTTATCCCGAACACCCTGGCCGACGACGGTGATCCGCTGGACGTGCTGGTTGTTACCCCTTACCCGGTAGCTCCAGGTTCGGTTATCCGTGCTCGCCCGGTTGGCATCCTGCACATGACTGACGACGGCGGCGGCGATGCCAAAGTTGTTGCGGTACCTCACGACAAGCTGTCCCAGCTGTACGTTGACGTGAAAGAGTACACCGACCTGCCACCTCTGCTGATTCAGCAAATCCAGCACTTCTTCGAGAACTACAAAGATCTCGAAAAAGGCAAATGGGTGAAGATCGAAGGTTGGGGCGATGCTGAAGCCGCCCGTGCCGAAATCACCAAATCGGTTGCTGCCTACAAAGGCTAAGCAACCCGTTAAAAAAACCTCGGCTCGCCGGGGTTTTTTTATGCCCGTATAAACGCAATGCAACAACCCGTTTACGGGATTTAAAATGCCCACTCAAGATTTGTAGGAAATTTCGCCGAAAGACTCGGAAATTTCTTGTTTTTATAGCGCTTTTTTGAACGTTTAGTTTATTTAAACAGCCGAGTCTTGCCCGTAGACTCTGTGTTCATGAATACATCCGGTGATCGCCTGAAAGCCCTCCTGCGGGAGTGCCATTTAACCGCTTCGGACTTCGCAGCCAATCGCCGCGTTACGCCGCAGCACGTCAACAACTGGTTCAAGCGAGGCATCCCGATGGCTCGGCTGGACGAAATCGCCGAGCTGCTGTGCGTCCACAGCCGCTGGTTGCGTACCGGCGAAGGAAACAAGCATCCGGGGCTTGCCGACAGCCACGACGAAATGGCCCCCTTCCAGGCGCCGGAGCAGCACAAGCCTGCTGCCAGCCTCGAAGTTGAAGTGCCTTTCTACAGCGAAGCCCTACACCCGGATGGCTCGGGCAGAACCCGAGTGATGCACATTCCTGGCTGTACCGTGCGATTGAGCTGCTCGGTTCTGGAGGCCATGGACGTCAGCCCCGACCACGCCCTGTGTGTTGCCATGATCGGCAACCACATGGCGCACAAGATCCAGGACGGCTCCACTGTCGCCATCGACCGCAGCCTGACCCACATCGTCGACGGCGAACTATATGCCCTCGAACAGGACGGCATGCTGCGAATCAAATACGTCTACCGCCTGCCCAACAATGGCCTGCGCTTGCGCAGCCACAACCCTCTGGAATCTGCGGACGAAGTGTTCAGCGCCGGCGAAGTTCAGGCGCAGCAGATACGCATATTGGGCTGGGTATTTTGGTGGTCAACGCTCAACCGCCGCCGCCCCCAAGTGCCATACACGCTGGAGGAATAACATTGAGGCAGGCTTTTAGTGGGAAAAGCACCTGAATCCCAGTATGATTCGCCGCACTTGCGCATCCCTCCTCGCTTCAGGCGAGCCGGAATGCAGGGCCAGACCGCAAAAAGCCGTCACGCCCCACACCCAGTCGCAACGCGCTGGATGTCCCGATTGAAGGCGAGTACGGCTTACCAAAAATAAGCCAAACCCGCCCCCGAGAAGCCGGCCACAAGCCGGCTTTTTAATGCGCTAAGTATTTGTAAAATAAGAATTTTTATTCAGAGCTTTACTCAGCCCACACTTCAGCCCATACACCAGTGAGCTTGATTTGGGATGGCAAATGTCTGTCGTCCGTTCCGATGGTGCCTTCCAGCCATAGCAAAACATCCCGTACTAAGTGACCCAAAGGAAAAGGGTGCGTGTTCCATCTCAACCACAGGCCCTGCATCGCTTCCATCATCAAGGCGCTGGTTACCGGTACGAGGTTCGTTGCGTGCCTGGGTCAGCTTTCAATCAGCGCCAACAACTTACGCTTATTTTCGGTAATATTCGTTAACTCAGGACTGAAGGCCAGGAAATGGATATCACCCCCCTCATTGCGCAGGCCCGGGGCACGCGGCCCTTGTTTATCCCGCTGATGCAGCGGATCGGCCTACTAAAATCGCATTCGACTGACCGTACCATTCGCTACACCGCCCCCTTCACGCTCGCCAACCGAGAAGCCGTCTACCGCATAGCCTGGGCTTTTTTCGAGAGCGCGACATCTTCCCCTGGACTTTCTTCCGTGCCTGATTCTGGAGTTTGCAAATGATTAGCCAATACCTTGAGGGTGCCCTGAGATCCGCCTCAGCGGGGACGATGACTGAGTTGTTCATCTGGGTAATGTTGGCAATCTTTGCCATGGCAATCATCCAAGGCAAAACTGGCAAGCACGGCTTTTTTGTCGAGCATGCACCTGCGGTACTGGTATCGCTGGGCATTCTGGGTACCTTTATAGGTATCGTTATCGGTTTGCTGGACTTCAATGCACACGACATCAAGAGCAGCATTGAAGACCTCCTCGATGGTCTGAAAACCGCATTTATCACAAGCCTGGTCGGCATGACGCTATCAATTGTGATTAAGGCTTTGGATGCCTGGTGGTTTGAGCCCGCGCGCGGGAAGGCAGAGCAGCCTGACTCAGTTACACCTGAGCATATCTACGGCGTGATGAGCCGACAGGAAAAGCTGTTAGAGGCGCTTAATCACTCCCTCGCGGGCAGTGAGGAAGGCTCGGTAGCGGGGCAACTGAAGTTATTGCGGTCAGATATGGGCGACTTCCGGAATGGCTTGGATCGTGGACAGCACGAGTTTCAGGACAAGCTTTTTAAACACTTGGTTCTGTTTAGCGAGATGCTGGCGCAATCTGCCACAGAGACGGTGATCAATGCACTTCGACAAGTGATTCAGGACTTCAATAAGCACTTGGTGGAGCAGTTTGGCGACAACTTCAAGGCGCTTAATGAGTCTGTCGGCAAGATGGTCGACTGGCAGGAGCAGTACAAGCAGCATGTAGAAGTGTTGGAGGCACGTATCGAAACGGCTGTCCGTGAACTTGAACGTACTGCTACAGCTAATGAGGCTATCAGCCGTTCGTTGACGACCTCTGAACAATCCATTGGCTCAATTGATAATCACTGCCAGAGCATTCCAACGGCTATCGGCCAGCTAGAGCCAGTACTGCAGGTCAATCAGCATCAAATTCAGGAACTACAACGGCATCTGGATGTGTTCATTGCTATGCGCGATAAAGCCACGAGCGCGGTGCCAGAGCTGCAACAGCATATGGATACTCTCTCTAAGGCGCTCTCAGATGGCATGCAGGGCGTCATATCTACCATGCACGAGGGCTCAATGGAGTTCGGACGCTCGGTTGATCTCACCAATACAGCCTTGACCGAGGCCTCGCATGTGATCAGCAGCCAGACGGAACAGATCAACGAGAATATGAAGGATGCGGCGCAGGAGTTCGGCTCCTCTGTGCGTGGCACCCTAGAAAGCATGCTGAATAATTCGAAGTCACTGGAGCAGCAAATGGGGCTGGCGATCGAGCAGGCGTCTGGCTCATTGACAGAAACATTTAAACAAGCGACCGGTAAGATTCAAGACAGTCTTACATCGACAGTTGATGCCGCGATGAATACGTTGCGCTCAACCGTAGAGGGCAACCTCAGCCAGACTGAATCGCTGATTCAAGGCTCTGCTAACCGCACTATGGGGTCCGTGGAAGCTCAGGTCAGAGAGGCCACCGAGCGGGCGAACGCATCTCTGCAGGCGCAGCTGAATGCTATGGATCAAGCCATCGGGCGTGAGTTAGAGAAAGTCTTCAGGGAAATGGGATCGGCCCTGGCCACTATCTCTCGCCGGATTGCTGATGATCATGCAGAACTGGTTAGCAGGATGCGTTCGTAATGAGCTCTCTGGACAATATGTTCCGCAGTCGGCACTCGAAAAAGGAGGATGCCGAGCACTGGATTGGCATTTCCGATCTGATGTCCGGACTAATGATGATGTTCTTGTTCATCGCTGTTGCCTACATGTACTACGTGCAGGTCGAGCGAGAAAACATCAAGGAGATCGCGGTCGCCTATAAGGACACGCAGGTAGCAATATACAACGACCTGAACAATGAGTTTAGGAGTGACCTCCCACGTTGGAATGCGTCGATAGATCGCAACACTCTGCAAGTGACCTTCAACAATCCCGAGGTACTGTTTCGCTCAGGTTCGCCAGAGCTAAGTACACAGTTCCAAGCAATGCTCTCCGACTTCTTTCCACGTTATGTGGCTGTGCTTTCCCGCTACAGGGGGGCGATTGATGAGATTCGTATCGAAGGGCATACCAGCAGTGATTGGGGAACGCTGCATGGTGATGAAGCTTATTTTCCGAACATGGCGCTGTCACAGGATCGGACGCGCTCGGTGCTGCAGTACGTACTATCGAAGTTGACATCCGGAGCAGATAGGGACTGGGTCCGTTCGAGCTTTGCGGCAGTGGGTTACTCCTCGTCAAGGCGCCTTGTGGATGCAAGTAGCACCGCTGAAGACGCCGCACGCTCCCGACGCGTTAATTTTCGGGTGATCACTAACTCCGAGCTGCAGATCCGCACAATCATTGAGAGACTCGATGGAAATCAACGTTGATTTTTCCGGGCTATGGGCTCAGGTCAAACGGCTAAATGCGGAGACCGTTGATTTCGATTGGACGGCGGCCGCACAGCTTGACCCTATCGATATCGCGCTGTTGGAGGGGCGCGAGGTTCAGCTCGACGATTTGAATGTCATTAACGGGCTGCTGAGTGTCGATGGGCGTCAGGTGTTGCTGTACATCCCTGACCAATTCTCCCCAGTGGACGTAGTGCAGCTGTCTCCAGATAAAGGTAAGCGTTTCCATGTGGCGGACTGCAAAACGCTGAACGACATGCGCAGCAAAGGACGCTTTGAACGCTACGTGGTTACTAATAATTTGAGCGGGATTTTCCCGATTAGTGGCAAGAGCAGCCGTGGTGTTCGTGAGGAACTGGATTCTCGTCTGCTTGTATGTAAAAACTGCCTAGAAAAGCTCAATTACCAGAATTACTGCCATGAGGGCACACGCTCGACTATCTGGAATGGGTTTGAGATTGGCAAATTCTTTGAAACTTACAGTACGAGCTTTCGCCACCTACCGCGCAGCTTGACGCAGCGTGCTCTCGGGAATGATTACACCAAGGACTGGGCTGAAATTTCTGCGGATGTGAGGCGGCGTTGTGGATTCACTTGCGAGGCATGTGCTGTGAGCCTCACAGAGCATCGTCATTTACTGCACGTTCACCACGTCAACGGCGTAAAACAGGACAACAGCACGGTAAACCTTCGCCCCCTCTGTGCTGACTGTCACCGTAAACAGCCGCTGCACGATCACATGTTTATCTCGACTCAAAACATGCAGATACTTAATCGTTTGCGTCGTGAGCAGAGCATCGTTGCTGACGACTGGAAGCAGGCTCTGGCACTAGCCGATCTTGCAGTGCATGGCGGGCTTATGCACGGTCGACACAAAGGTTTTGGGGTTCCTGTGATTGGTTACGAAGTCATGAATGCCCAGGAACTGGTGGTCACAGAGGTTGCGGCTGCGTGGCCCGAGCAGCGTATAGCTATGTATGTTGCCGACGGCCCTGCCATTGAGGGCTGGGCTGTACTAAATCCGGTTGAGTTTATTGATAAATATTGAACTGTTGCCGTGATGGTTGAATTTCTTGTTGTGGTGTGCACATGGCAACGGAAAGAAATTCATAATGGCGGCGGTTGCAGACTCTGAGTGCAACACGGTTACCTTGGCTAAGGATGGATTGATCAATTTAGAGCGTCCATTTCCGCTGAGCAGAAGCACCTCCCAAACCTCGCGAGCCTATGGCCCCCCCTTAATTCTGACCTTCCGCAGCGTTTGCATTCCCATAGGTGTAGTGGTCAACTCATCCCGGACACGGTTTTGAGTTTTTCTTCCGTTTTCGCTGGGGCCAATCCATCGTTAAATTGATGAGGTCGGATCCAGTTGTAGTGATGCATCAGGTACTGGCTAATATCTC